>CAYJHM010000018.1:0-4435 GCA_964369935.1 uncultured Rikenellaceae bacterium | reverse complement strand
TCTTTCGACATTAAAGTGATAGGCTCCCAACCAAATTTAGTGTTTATAGCCTCGCCGCTAATATCCTCGCCGTTGTAGTTTACTTCACCAAGGCCAACGATAGGTAGAGATAGGTGAGCAAGCGGTGCAAGATCACCCGAAGCACCTAGCGAACCTAGTTGATATACGATAGGGAACACATCATTGTTGTAGAATGCGATTAAGCGCTCAACACTCTCGAGCTGAACCCCCGAGTATCCATAAGATAGCGACTGAACCTTTAAAAGAAGCATTAATTTAACCACGTCATTAGGTACTCTATCACCGCAACCACAAGCGTGCGACATAATAAGGTTCTTTTGTAGAGCAGATAGTTCGCCCTTACTGATTGTGATGTTACATAGCGATCCAAAACCAGTTGTTACACCATAAATAGGCTCGCTCTCGGTCTCCATCTTTGTGTTAAGATACTCTCTACACTTGATGATACGTGCTTTAGCATCATCAGATAGGGCTAATTTATAACCCTCTTCTACTATTTCGCGAACTCTATCTATTGATAGGTGCTCGCTGCTTATATAATGAATTAATTCCATACAATTTATTATTTTAATGCGTTTTTAACTATTTCGTCGTCTGCTATATTTGGAATAGTGACAACTAACTCAGGTGTACGTTCCATCTCTCTACGTATAGCATCCATAGCGCCCTCATTACGAGCCCAGCTACGACGTGCAATACCATTATTTACATCCCATAGGAGCATCGAACGAAGACGACGAAGAGAATCCTCTGAACCATCTATCACCATACCAAATCCTCCGTTCATAACTTCGCCCCAGCCTACGCCACCACCATTGTGGATTGATACCCATGTAGCACCACGGAACGAGTCGCCAATAACATTGTGCACAGCCATATCGGCAGTGAACGATGAACCATCATATATATTAGAGGTTTCACGGAATGGCGAGTCGGTACCCGACACATCGTGGTGATCACGTCCTAGAACGATAGGAGCAGAGATACGACCATCTGCAATAGCACTATTTAGTGCCTCTGCTACCTTGATACGTCCAAGCGAATCAGCATATAGGATACGAGCCTGCGAACCAACAACCAATTTATTCTTACCAGCCTCTCTAATCCATAATATATTATCATCTATCTGATTAGTTATGTCAGGAGTTGATTGAGCACGTAACTCCTCAAGCACATCACCAGCTATCTTATCACTCATAGCTAAATCCTCCTCTTTACCCGAGGTACAAACCCAACGGAATGGACCAAAGCCATAATCGAAGAATAGAGGCCCCATAATATCTTGAACATATGAAGGGTAACGGAATGTTCCCTCGTCATTCATAATATCTGCACCTGCACGTGATGCCTCAAGTAAGAAGGCATTACCATAATCGAAGAAATACATACCTTTAGCTGTTAAGACATTGATAGCGGCAGCGTGACGGCGTAAGCTCTTTTGAACCTCCTCTTGGAAACGCTCAGGCTCTTCGGCCATCATACGGTTAGACTCCTCGAATGATATATCAGCAGGGTAGTAGCCTCCTGCCCATGGATTGTGTAGCGATGTTTGGTCGCTTCCTAAATCTACATACATATCCTCGGCTACAAGACGCTCCCACAAATCGATAATATTTCCTTGGTAAGCAATAGATACAACCTCAGCGTTATCAACAGCTACCTTTGCACGTGCAATAAGCTCGTCAAGCGATGTGTAAACCTCATCTACCCAACCTTGCGAGTGACGTGTTTCAACAGCCTTAGGATTAATCTCAGCAGTGATAGATACAACACCTGCAATATTTCCTGCTTTTGGCTGTGCTCCACTCATTCCACCTAATCCCGAAGTTATAAACAGAACACCTTTATCTGATGGCTTAAGAGCACGTTGACGGCGCTTAGCATTTAGCACAGTTATGGTTGTTCCGTGAACAATACCTTGTGGGCCGATATACATAAACGAACCAGCAGTCATCTGACCGTACTGGCTAACTCCTAGAGCATTGAAACGCTCCCAATCATCTTTAGCCGAGTAGTTAGGGATAACCATACCATTAGTAACAACTACTCTAGGCGCATCTTTATGCGATGGGAATAAACCCATTGGGTGACCCGAGTAGATAACTAAAGTTTGCTCGTTTGTCATCTGCGATAGATACTTCATAGTAAGAAGATACTGAGCCCAGTTTTGGAACACTCCACCATTACCACCATATGTGATAAGTTCGTGTGGGTGCTGCGCTACTGCATAGTCAAGATTATTACTAAGCATAAGCATAATCGCAGCTGCTTGATGACTCTTTGCAGGGTAATCACTTATTGGGCGAGCATAGATAGAGTAATCAGGACGGAAACGATACATATATATACGTCCATACTCTTGAAGCTCCTTAGCAAACTCAGGTGCTAGGATAGCGTGGTGCTCGGCAGGGAAGTAACGAAGAGCATTTTTAAGTGCTAACTCCTTCTCCCTTTCGTTTAATATTGCCTTACGCTTAGGTGCGTGGTTTATATCTGGTTCGTAGGCCTTAGGCTCAGGTAGAACAGCAGGTATACCCTGCGATACTAAACTACGAAACTCCTCTAATGAAATCTCCTTCATAATTATTACATTTTTGAGTTTACAATCTCTAATACTCTATTTTCACGCTCTTGTGCTTTTGTAGCGATAGCAGCAGCCTCGGTTAAGATACCCTCAACAAGAGATTTATCTTTGATACCACCTGCATTGATACGTACATTTAGCCAAGCACCTAGGACAGCCGAGCGAGCAGCTAAAGCACCTACACCAGCATCTGTTACCGAGTTTGGATTGCCATTTTCTGCCATTGCCTCTACTACATCGAACACCTCAAGCGAACGTTGCATTACACGGAAAGGAATCTCGGTAGCGTAAAGAGTAGCATCTTGTATTGCTTGAGTACGTGCAGCCTTATCTTCGTCTGTCTTCTTAGGAAGTGAGAAAGCATCCATTATACGGTTAAATGAACGAGTATCTTCATCAACTAAAAATAGTAGTTCACGCATAAGTTCTTGCCCCTTTACAGCTACATCCGAGAACTCCTCCCAACGAGCATCCCAGCCCGCTTTGTGAGATGATAAGTTGGCAACCATAGCACCTAATGCCGCACCAAGCGCACCCATATAAGCTGATATAGATCCACCTCCAGGAGCAGGCGACTCGCTAGCTGTCTCTGATGCAAACCCTGTGATAGTCATATCTACTAATTTCTCCTCGCTGCTATCCTCTAGCATATACTCGATAACCTTACTCTTAGGGTCAAACGGACGTAAATCATCTAAGCCCATCGACTTGATTGCAATTTTAATTATCTCCTCTTCAGCGATACCAACCGAACGTTGTTGCTTAGCAAGGAAATATTTACCTGCATCGATAAGTGTGCTCTTAGGAACAAGACCAATAATCTCAACACCTGTAACTCTTACACCACGAGCTGCTGCTTTTGCTGCAACCTCTTCGAATGCTATGTGCATAGGTGTAACAGCAATACTTGTGATGTTCATTGTTACCTGTGCTATGCCGTACTCTTTAATGTACCAACCCATAGCAGCACACCCTTTAAGTGTGCCTGGTATGCGTATTTCGTTACCATTCTCATCTTTCATTATCTTACCAACTGGCGAACCACCCTCACGCATTGGACGACCCTTCTCGCGCACATCGTAAGCGATAGCGTTAGCCCTACGAGTTGATGTAGTATTTAGGTTGTAGTTGATAGCTACTAGGAAATCACGAGCACCAACAGCAGTACAACCAGTCATAGCAGCACGCTCGCTCCATTGCTCACCTCCGAAATCAGGCATCTCTTCGGCAACACCGAAACGAGCTTGAAGACCTTCGTACTCGCCCTTACGGCAAACAGCTAATTTCTTGCGCTCAGGACGTAGAGCAGCATTTTCGTAACAGAAAGTTGGGATATTACCCTCAGTAGCAATCCTCTCGGCTAGGCGACGAGCATATTCAGCTGTCTCCTCCATTGTGATTCCCGAAATAGGGATAAGTGGGCAAACATCAGTTGCTCCCATACGTGGGTGCTCGCCTTGGTGCTTACGCATATCAATTAGCTCGCCTGCCTTTACTACACCACGGAATGCGGCCTCTACAACAGCATCAACCTCACCAACAAAAGTTACAACCGTACGGTTAGTAGCCTCGCCTGGATCAACATCAAGTAGCTTGATACCCTCAACACTCTCGATAACATCAGTTATCTGCTTGATAACTCCCATATCGTACCCTTCACTGAAATTAGGTACGCATTCTACAATTCTTTTTTCCATTTTTTTATTTATTATTTGTATTATTTTAATTAAACCTTACTAGCTAAAAACAAGCAAAGATATAAAAAAAATGGCTATTTCAACTACACATAAAGAAAAAAAATAAAATTGCCCCCATTTTTGCAGATTAATC
>CAYJHM010000017.1:0-18144 GCA_964369935.1 uncultured Rikenellaceae bacterium | reverse complement strand
GGGAGTTATCCATATCTTGGGGCAAGGCTGTGCTCTACCAACTGAGCTATTTTCGTCTTTAACAGTACAAAGATATATGTTTTTTTTAAATCGTCCAAATAATTTTTATACTTTTTTATAAAAAATTTCCTATTATAAAAATAGTTGGAACTTTTTTTAATATATCGTCTATCCTCTCTCTCTTCCATTCTAATACTTTTTTAGTTTTGATATACTGACTATTAGAAGTTACATCTGCCGCTACTGTTAGTGCCATATCTGAAGGAATATTTTTTATTAAACTATCAAATAATTGTTTGTTACGGTATGGTGTTTCGATAAAAATTTGCGACTGATTGCTCTTTTTAACCAGCTGTACTAACTGTTGAATACGTTTTTCTCTATCGTTTGGTTTAATAGGTAAATAGCCGTTAAAAGCGAACCCCTCGCCATTCAACCCTGATGCCATTAATGCTAGCAATATAGAAGATGGACCTGATAATGGTATAACTTCAATGCCTAGATTATGGGCTGCGGCTACTATCTCCTCGCCTGGGTCGGCAATAGCTGGTAATCCCGCCTCCGACATCAGGCCGCAATCAAGACCCTTTAATAGTGGTTTTAATAGCTCGGTTGCACTGCTGCTACTGCTATGCTCGTTATACTCTACTATTGTAAGCGTATCTATTACTATGCCTTGCTTAGTTGAAGAAATGAAACGGCGTGCACTTCTTGTGTTCTCGACAATGAAATATTCCAGCCTTTTCAATATCTCGATATTGTAGGCTGGAATAGTTGCTAACCCCTGCTCTCCCTCAGTTATGGGAGTGGGGATAAGATATAATTTACCTTTCATCACTTTTTATTACTCTTCCTCTTCCTTTATAATCTCGACAGTAAAGATTAGAGGTGTTTGTGTGTATATTAGGGTCTTTCCTCCTGTTGATGCAGTTGTTGGATATTGACCACTCTCGCCATAGGCATAGGTAGGAGAAGTTATGAACGTTAATTTCTCGCCTAAACGCATCTCACCCAACACAAGCTGGAACGCCTCGATAGCACTCATATCGCCATAATTTGTGGTATCTTGCTTATTGTAAGTATAAGCCATTGTTCCATAAGTTTTTGACGAATCATATATGTGATTCTCTATAGCTACCTCTTCGTCGTTGGTATCGAAAACAAAGTTATCCATGAAACGACCCGTGTACTTAATTTGTAGTGTTGAATCGGTACGTAACGAGTCAGCAGCATCACTATTTTTTGTATGATCGAAGATGTATAAACCCGATTTCACACTTACTGCATCGCTCTTGCTCTCGGCATAATTAATAACATCAACCAATGCTGCGGCATCTGCCTCTTGAATCATATCAACCAGCTTTATCTTTATACTAGCAACCGTTGAGAAGATACCTAACGTGGTGCGCGTTGTAACATCTGACACATCAATATTGTCGAATCCTTGATACATAACATCAGCTGTATAATTATATCCAATCGCTGGTGCTGCTAATATCTCAACCTCATCACCCACCTCCATATTTTTCAGTGCGTAAAAGTGCGCAGTTGTTAAACCATAGTAGTTTTGAAAATCTCTTAATCTAAACTTAAATGGCACATAACGTGTTTGATATGAGAAACTACCAAGCTGCCTTGCAATATCTGGATCGGTATTAACCATATAGGTACCATCAACCGAACGGGTAGATAATTCTACGTATAGATAGGTTGAATCGTTTGGTAACTCCTTGCTTGCAGATGGAGTATTAGGGTTCACGTGATTGAACTTCCAGTATAGACCATCTACGGTATCCACCTTAGTAAGGTGAGGGTAGTTTTTAGCTGCCCATAAATCAAACGATGTATAGTAGTCCGTCTCTAGGATTGTATCGTCCTGTTCTGCACACGAAAAAATTGACACAGCCCCTATCACTAGGGCTACCAATACTCTGAAATTCATTCTTCTCATAATATACTCTATTTTGCTCTTTTAACTTCTATTATATCAATATCATAACTAATAGCACTCTCACTAGGAATTAAACCTATCTCAGCATCACCAAAAGCCAATGTATAGTTCATAAAAATTGAAACCATATCACCATTTTTTAGCCCCTTGAGACCCCTATTTAACCCCTCGACAAGAGGTGTTGTACCATATTTTATACCTAGAGGAGCATATACCTTATCCTCTGGCGAAAAACCTAAAACCTCTCCAATCGACTCTACATTTGTAACAAACACTCCGTTAGGCGATGAAGTGAATATATAACCTACATAGTTTATATATACAGAATCACCCTCAACAATAACTAATTGCTCAACTTCTTCGGTTGTACCCTCCTTTGTTGCTCCCTCAGCTGTATCGCCTTCGGTTGTACCCTCCTCAGTTGTACCCTCTTCGGTTGTCTCCTCCTCCACTAAAGGTGAAGTTCGATAAGTACGATATACGCCATCTACTATTGTGAATTCTACCTCTTGAGAGGTTAAGTAATCCTCGATAGCTATTGTTTGAAGTATATCATTACTATCATCTTTTATGTTACAACCTGCAAATATAGTAATAAATAGTAATAATATAAAATTATTTCTTAACATATCTTATTTTTTTATATTTTTAAGAGCTAATTTCTTAATTAGTGCCTCTACTTTAGGTTCACGACCCATAAAATCTATGTATAGTTCTAGTGCATCTTTACTATCACCTTTTGATAAAATTTTATCACGGAACTCGGCAGCTGTCTCTTTATTAAACACCCCCTCATTCTCGAATCGTGAGTACGCATCAGCCTCTAGCACCTCTGCCCATTTATAACTATAATACCCTGCCGAGTACCCCCCCGCAAATATATGCGAAAAAGATACTGCAAAACAGCAACCCTCAACTGCCGGAAAGAGCCTACAATGCTCTGTTGCTTTTAATTCAAAGTCTCGTATCTCCTCCGTAAGCGGTTGGGTGAGCGTATGAAAAATCATATCCTCTATACCAAACGATAATTGACGTAGCGATAGTATGCCACTAAGAAAATTACGTGATGCAATTATCCTATCAATATACTCAGATGGTATCGCCTCGCCACTCTGATAATGTAGCGCTACCTCCTGAAGGAACTCACGCTCGATAGCCCAATTTTCCATTATCTGCGATGGTAGCTCAACAAAATCCCACGCTACATTTGTACCGCTAACCGATGGGTACTCCGAACGAGAGAATATCCCATGTAGAGCGTGCCCAAACTCGTGAAACAGTGTTGTCACCTCGTTAAAGGTAAGTAACGACGGTGTTACGGCTGTTGGTTTGGTGAAGTTACAAACTACCGACACCTGCGGGTTTTTCTCTTCGCCTTTGAATATATGATATTCACGGAATGTTGTCATCCAAGCACCACTGCTCTTCGTAGCACGTGGAAACAGGTCGATAAATAGTGTTGAAAGCTCTTTATTATCATCATCATATACCCTATAAGCCTTAACATCTTTATGGTAACACTCGATTGTACTATCCTCAACAAAAGTTATGCTATATAGCCTATTACACAATGCAAATAGCCCACTCATAACATTAGATAGTTCGAAATATGGTTTTAATTGCTCTTCCGATAGTTCAAGCACCTCTTTACGGTACTTCTCCGAGTAATACGAAAAATCCCATCCCATTATCTCGCCAGCGAATCCCTCTTTTTGTGCAAACTCACGTATTTTTGCTAAGTCACTCGTAGCGCACTCTTTCGATGCGTCCAGCAGTTCGTCTAAGAAATTATTTACCCTATCAACACTCTTAGCCATACGCTCTTGTAGCACATAATCGGCATGAGTAGGATAACCTAGTAAATTTGCCTTCTCTAAACGAAGGTTCACTATATCTCTAACTATCTCGCTATTACTATAATCTTTTGTATTATAACATCTGCTTGCATAGGCACGCCATAACTCTTCACGCAGTTCACGCCTATCGCTATATTGCAGGAATGGCACCATACTCTGCGCTTGAAGAGAGATAACCCACCCCTCTAAACCTCGCTCTTTAGCCTCGCTAGCCGCACCCTCAACAACAAAGCTAGGTAGCCCATCAAGCTGCTCTTTCTCTTTAAGGTGAAGGATATAGTTATTTGTTGCCGCTAATATGTTCTGCTCGAATTGTAGAGCCTTTTTTGCTAACTTCTCGGTAATAATACGATAACGTTCCCTGCTCTGCTCGGGTAGGTTAGCCCCGTGCCTTGTGAACGACTCGAAAAGACGCTCTGTCACTCTTACTTGAAGAGGGGTTAGACCCTCAGCCCTCTTTTCGTACACGCACTTAACCTTATCAAAAAGGGGTATATTAAGGAATATCGAATTTGCATACTCAGTAAGTGCAGGAGTTAGCTCCATTGCTAGTTGCTGCATCTGCTCGGAAGTTTCGGCGTGATTTAGATTAAAGAGTATAGATGTTACCCTATCTAGTTCGTAACTAGCAAACTCTAGAGCAGCTACCACCCCCTCGAATGTTGGCTCGGTGGTATCACTAATTATCTGCTCGATACGCTCTTTGGCACGCGAAATAGCCCACATAACAGCAGGCTTATAATCATTGATATCTATTTTGCTAAATGGAGGTAGTTCGTAACTCCCTAGTAGTATATTATTTTCTATGTTATCGCACATAATTGTTGTATTTTAGTAAAGATTATCAAGGTACCCACTACTCTTCTCTAGTTTAAGGTCTTGTAGTATAGATGATTTAACACGTATATTAAAGCTCCAGCTCTTGCGGAAACCAACAGGTACCCATGAGAATCCCATCTGCCAACAATGTAGATCTCTATCTATCGATACAGTTCCTGGAGTAGGCTCGAAAGTTTGCAGATTAAGAGTTCCACTAAATGATAATCCCCATTTAGATGTTAATGTAACACTACCATTATATGATATGGTTTGATCAACATTCCGATTAGCACCCGAATTAGAGTACGCCAGTATATAGTTCATACTTAAATTCCACGGTATAGAGAAATTATAATACTCTGGCTGCAAAAGCGATACCGCCGCATTAGGGTTAATATTATTGTCTGCTATCATTCGGTTCTCTTCTGCTGTAAGGTTACGAGGTAGTGTTTCGCTTCCTGTACCTGAACCCTCACCTTCGTGACCAAACACACTTCTAAACGAATAACCGAAAGATAGTGACGCTGTTGTTATACGCCCTTTACCTAGAGCAGAAGTACGTTGCCCAAGTTCGGTGTACTTGTATGGATCGTATGTAGCCGATGCATTTATACCTAACGACTTGAACAGTGTTGTACGAGCCGATATAGATATAGGACTTAGGTTCATTGAATCGGCAAGCATATTATATGATGTTCTAAAGTCAAGCGACTCGAATATTTTAATCTTAGCCACCCCACTAGTATCACGCTTACTCTTCACCTTCATCTCTAAAGTGTTAGATAGCGACAAAGAGATTGTACCGCTCTCGCCACTTCCTGGAACACCGTATATACCTGCTTGATATGGAGAATATCTTGTTGTATTACCTTGACTATCCACCTGCACATCACGATAATAGCCAAACTTTGCATCTCCAAAATTTGGAGCATACGATAACGACACTGATGGAGTCATCATATGGCGAATCGCTTTTATTGCCTTTCCATCTTTAAACTGAAACATACCATATAGTATAGTAGAGAACGATAACGACATACTATAATTGTAAATACGGTAGAAACCGCTCTCGTCAGATATATCTACCTGTTCGGTTTCGGGGTTCCAAGTTCTATTCTCACGGGTAAAGTACCACCTCTCTTGATAGTTTACCGATGGGTTTATTTTCAAATGTTTAAGAGCTGTAATACTTGTACTAACTGGTATGCTATGATTAAATCCATACTTCATCACATCAAACATATCGGCGGTTAAAAACTGACTCTCTTTAACCGTTAATGAGTTGTTAAATGTTCCTGAGTATGTGAAACCTATCTGTTCGTACCACTTCTGTTCGCCTACCGCTGCCTTACGACGGAATGGATATATACGAGATACATTAAACGACATATTAGGCAAAGTCATCGTAATGGTCGAGTCGCGATTATTCTGCGAGTGCTGCATACTTGCCGAAAATGAGAATGGCTTACCACTCCAATTTTTCGAATATGAGATACTAGAGTTTGTTTGTGCTGATATATAATCCTCTATATTACCGTTGTACTTATTATAACTACTGGTACTAAAGTTCACACTAGCCGAGAATGTTGAATTTGGCTTAAATTTAGGGTCTTGCGAGTGAGTCCAAGTAATACGGTAATTATTACCGTTAACATAATCACTATCCTCTGGCTCGCCTATCTTATCTTTAGAGAAATTAAGAGCTAAATTACCATTAAACTTGTACCTTACACGGTAGGTTGAGGCTAGATTTGCCTCCCACGAACCATAGGTATAGATACCAGCTGTTATACGAGCATCAATATAGTCGTTAAAAGCGAAATAGTAACCACCGTTACGCAGATAGAAACCTTTCTGCGACTCCTCGCCATACTCAGGAATAATCACCCCTGAATTACGATCACTCATTATAGGGAAGAACATAAAAGGTATAACAAAAGGATAAAGTGGCACACCCTCGAGCACTAAGTACGATGGCCCTGCAATAATCTTTTTCGAATTTTTACCCTGTATAAGCTGTGCCTTTGTTGAGGCTAGATAGAAGTGCGGCTCTGGACAGTCGCAAGTGGTATATCTTGCTGCCTTAATATTAAAGTGTTCGTTATCAACCATCTTAAGTGCCTCGCCGTGAATAAAACCCTCGCCCTCTTTACGATACCCCCCGCTAATCTTAGCCTTACGTGTACGCAGATTGTAGGCTAGCGAATCCATATCATACTCCTGCCCTTTGTCAATAAATTTCGACTTAATATAGTTACCCAACGAATCAACCTCACCTATTGCCTTAATCACATTAGTGTTAAGATCAACCGTCATAAACGACCCCGTTAGCTTACTCTCGCCATAATCTAATTCAGCACCCTTGTATAGGTACATCTTATTTGCCGACATATTAAATATCATCGAATCGGCATTCGAACTACTTAGTACATTATCTAAGAATCCTAATTTTACACGTGGTAGAGTATCTTGCCTACGCACCTGCTTTTCGCCTGCCATTGGGCTAGGCAAATCAACAACCGAATCACCCTCTATCTGATACTCTCGTGTGGCTGCATCGGTAACAGGTGGTTTAACCTCGGCTGTAGAGGTAGGCTTATTTACGGCCGTATCACGTGCAACGGGCTTAGACTGATATATGCTACTTAGCGAATCTACCGAGATACTATCTAACTCGGTTTGATGATTATGGGTATGTGTATGGTGCTCGCAATCACAATTTTCGTGATTATGAACGAGCGAGTCGCCACCCTTTTTCGCTTGTTTACGACTTCTCTTCTCCTCTAAGGATTCAACACCTCGTAATCTACGCACTTCATCACGGCGCTGATCACGCAACATCTGGCGGACACTCTTCACTTCCCTCTTCTCCTCTTGCCTCTCTGCCTGACGCTTAGCCCTCTGTGCAAGCTTATCTTCACGACGTTGCGCCTTCGCTTTTTTACGTTCTTCACGTTTTTGCGAACGAGTTATTTTTTTTTCCTCACTATTATTTAGCTCAATCACATCTGCTTGTTGCGTGTAACCCACTATATAATAACCATTTGCTACAGCTTCCATTGGTAGTAGAAGTTGCAGCGATATGAGGCATAAAATAAAATTTACTATATATTTATTCTTAAAAAATTGCAATTTAATTATTTGTTAGTTAATTTTGTGGAGCTTTAGTTGAAAAGCCCCTGCAAAGATAGTTCTTTTTCAGGAATTTTTTTAAAAAATTGAGCATTTTTTTTTGATATGAAGTATATTTTGCTGATATTTGCACTTTTAGCGGTGACTGGCGAGCTCTTTTCGCAGAAAAAGGAGCATTTCCGCTTGAAAACCGTAGTTATAGATGCAGGCCACGGAGGTACAGACCCCGGCGCTTGCTATGGTAAGTTGTACGAGAAGGATATTGTTCTTGATATAGCTAAACGTTTTGGTGGTAAGATAAAAAAGAGTTTCCCTAGTGTTAAGGTTGTATACACTAGAAGTACAGATAAGTTTTTAACCCTAAAAGAGAGAGGAGCGATAGCCAATAAAGCTAAAGGAGATATATTTATCTCTATTCACGCTAACGCAACCGAGGGTAAAACCACTAAAGCAACTGGAACAGAGACATACACTATGGGTATACATAAGTCGAAGGAGAGTTTAGCCGTAGCGCAAAAAGAGAATAGCGTTATCACCTTTGAGAGTGGTTATGAGAAGAGCTACGAGGGGTTTAACCCCAAAGAGCCTGAATCGTATATTATGTTTAGCCTTGGCCAGTATGGCTTTAGCGAGTCGAGTATGTTGCTTGCATCGTTTGTAGAGAAGGGTTACTTAGCACAAAAGCGTATGCCCTCACGTGGGGTTAAGCAGGCGGGATTTCTTGTGTTATGGTACCCATCTATGCCATCGATATTAACCGAGGTTGGGTTCTTAAATAACAGCAAAGATAGGGCTGTATTAAGTACCGCAGCAGGGCGAGAGAGGTTGGCAACAGGGCTTTTTAATGCCTTTAAAGAGTACAAAGAGGAGGTAGAGGTTGTTAGCCATTACACCTCAGAGTCTAGCGACGAGCCAACAGCTAACTTTACCCCTTATAGCAAAAGTGCTACGGGGTACGGGATTCAGTTAGTTACCTCTTCAAAGAGGCTAGCTATTACTCCCGAGGTGTTTGGATTCCACTACAACAATGTGTTCGAGGTTGCTAGCGGAGGAAAATATAGATATGTGTGTGGTGTAGTATCATCGCAAAGCGAGGCTAGCCGCCTTCAGAGCGAGATACGACGCGGAAAGAACTTCAAGGATTGTTTCATGGTAGGTATCAATTCGGGGGTTCTTGTAAAGGCATCGGATGTTAGACGAATTATTAACAAATAGAATTTAAAATAACAAATTATAGACTTATGAAAATTAGTAAAGAGGCAAGAATTGGAATTTCGAGTATCGTGATAATATTTATCCTTTATTGGGGAATAAACTTTTTAAAGGGTAGTAATATACTATCAAGTACCAACACTTTCAATACCAGCTACGAGAATGTTGGAGGGTTAGAGGTTTCAAGCCCAGTAATAATTAATGGTATGAAGGTTGGAACTGTTACAAAGGTGGATATGGGCAATATTAACGGAGATGTAGAGGTTGAGTTCTCGGTTAGCCGCAAATATAAAATACCTACTGATTCGGAGGTTAAGCTATCAGGACAGTCGTTATTAGGTGGTAAGCAGCTAGTTATCGAGGCTGGACAAGCCACAACATATCTTAGTGATGGTTCGAGTGTAAAATCTACTATTGATAGTGGTATCGAGGCTGTAGCTAGTGATGTGACGGATATGGCAACAAAACTTATGGACGAGTTCACTGTTACCCTATCAAAGATTAACAGCTTAATGAACGACAAGATGATTGAAGGGGTTAATTCGACTGTTAATAACTTAAATAGTGCTACTGCCACTCTTGATAATGTGCTACATAAAGAGAAAGGCGATATTGAGGCTCTTTTATCGGGTCTAGCGTTGCTTACAAAAGAGATAAATAGTATCGTTCCTACTGCCCGTAAATCATTAGAAGGGGTTGAATCGATTACAGACGAGCTTGCAGCATCTCTTCCAAAGGCTATCTCGGAGGTAGAGGCACTGTTAAAGAAATTAAATAGCGATGAGGGGGTTATTAATAGCCTAGCTACCGATAAAGAGCTATATGATAATGCTTCGGAGACTCTTCTTAGGGCAGCCGAGCTTATGGAGGATATGAAAAATAATCCAAAAAAATATGTTCACTTCTCGCTATTTGGCAAGAAAGATAAGGTTGAGTAGTATAACCTAAAATAAAAAAATATGAAGGTAGTAGCAATAAACGGTTCACCGAGAGCTAGAGGAAATACGGCTCTTGCCCTCGAGATGGTTGGTTACGAATTAAAAGCTCAAGGTATAGATTTTGAGATTATACATATCGGACATAAAGCTATACGTGGCTGCATTGGTTGCTATGTGTGCGCACAAACAAAAGATGAGAAGTGCGTATTCAAAGATGACCCTCTTAATGATGCTGTTCAAAAGATGAAAGAGGCTGATGGTATTATCCTAGGTTCGCCTGTCTATTTTTCGGGTGTTGCTGGCACTATGAAATCGTTTTGCGACAGGGCATTTGTTGTAGCAGGCACTAATGGTGGTCTTTTCAGGGGTAAAGTGGGCACATCGGTTGTAGCTGTCCGTCGTTCGGGTGGTAGTGTGACCTTTAACTCGCTTAACCACTATCTTAACTACTGCGAAATGACAATTGCCTCGTCTAACTACTGGAATATTATCCACGGAAACAGTATTGGAGAGGCAGCGAATGACCCTGAGGGGGTTCAGATTATGAGGGTTCTTGGTCGTAATATGGCATACATTCTCAAACAACGAGAGGCAGCCGCTACTAATATTTACGAAAAAGAGAATAAGCTATATACAAATTTTGTAAGGGAAGATTTGCAAGAATAATTTTTAGTGTGACAAAAGCAGGTAAAATCGTAGGGGGATTCTTTACAACCATAATTATTATTGTGGTTGTGCTACCTATGCTTTTATCTCTGCTACTACAAGACACTAAGGTTCAGAGCTGGATAGTTAATCGTACCTCGTCGATAGCATCATCACTTATTGGCTCGGAAGTTAGTATAGGTAGAGTTGATATTGGTAAATTTTACTATATCACCCTCGACGATATATTTATAGAGAGCGAAGTGGGAAGAGATACCCTTCTTCATATTAAGAGCTTAAAAACTAGGCTAGCAACACTCCGTAATCTATCCACTGAGTTATTCTTTGACAATGCAGTTGTAAGAGGTGGGCAATTTAACCTCTACTCTACCGACTCGTTATCAAATATCAAAGAGGTGATTGATAGGAGCAAAGGTAAATTCTCGAAATCAGATAAGCCAAAAATCGGAGATAGCTCGTTTAAACTAAAAATATCTAAAATAGATATCGAAGGATTCACCTTTAGGCTAGAACGAGACAACCCCGAGAGTGTAAGTTACGGAATCAATTATCAAGATATGGAGTTGAGTAATGGAAATCTCAAACTCGACAACTTTGAGCTAATTGGCGACTCGATTACCACCTCGATAAGGCATATTTCGATGTACGAAAAAGGTGGTGTTACAGTTGATGGTGGAAAAATTGATACTGCAATCATTTCGGGGAATGGTATGCGTTTCATTGATGGAAATATCTCAATTAACGGCAATACATCGGCCGATTTTAACATTGCATCGTTAGATTACCGCAACTGGGAGATGCACGACTACACCAATAGGGTTGAGATGGAGGTAGAGCTCACCAGTAGTGTTATTGATATGTCTACCGTGCAGCTCTTCACTACGGGATTCCGAAATTGGAATAATGTTTTTAGGTTTCAAGGTAACGCAAAAGGGGTGGTTAATGATATGCGAGGGCATATTTTTAATGCTGCCTCTAAGCAAATGTCGATTGTAAACACCGATTTCTATCTTCGTGATGTTACACAAAGCGATAGCCTATATCTAGATTTTAATATTGGCTCGATGGTTACCACCTTAGATGATGCCTCGATTTTAGTTAATGATTTTTTAACTGAGAGTAAAATAACTATACCCGAAGGTGTTAATGTAGATAGGGCGATAGATATTGATGGTCGTGTGAATGGTTATATTAGCGACTTAAAAGCCGACTGTAATTTTAGTATAGCGGATAATGGAGGTTTACTTAGTGCAAATGTTGCTATTATCAATTCAGACACACTAAAAGTTAAGGGAGATATTACCACCAGCTCGCTAGAGGCTACTATGCTATACCCTAAAGCACAAATTGGGGCTCTAAGTTGTAGAGCTAATGTTAATATATCAGCTGGGGGCGAAAATACAATTATCGAGTTAATGGGAGATATAGATTCGCTAAATTTTGATAATTATAAATATAATAGCGTGCACATTGACGCTGGGCTTAAAGGAGGAACGGCAAGAGTACACATCAACTCGAAAGATAATAACTTACTCTTTGATTTAAGTAGTATTATCGACTTAAATGGTGCGGTACCTGAGTATAACCTCAACCTCAATCTTAATAAAGCTAACCTAGCAGCTATAGGTATTGTTACTCGTGATTCGATTTCGCTATTACAAACCAAGCTAATAGCCAATATCAGCGGAACAGAGCTTGATAACATTAATGGTGATATAATAGTAAATCAACTAGAGTACCTAAACGATTTAGATACGCTTATAGCCACTCAACCACTTAAATTAAAAGCACGAAATAATAGTGCTAGTAAGAGCATAAATATTAATTCCGAATTTTTCGACCTCTCGTTACGTGGTGTTAGTAGCTACTCGCAACTTGCAACATATATAGTAAGGGAGATAGATAAATATATGCCTGCACTTGATCTTGAGAGCAGCATACTAAAACGGGGAGAGAATAGCTTTTTCTTTGATGATATAGCCTCTAGTGGCGATATTCAGCTATCCGATTACTACCTTATTCGTTTGGATATAAACAAAGCTAGTAGAATAGCCTCGATATTTATTCCTACTCTCGACTTAGCTAATGGAAGTAGGCTATCGCTACTATTTAACCCTGCTTCGGATATTTTCTCGTTCTCGCTGTCATCTGATTACATATCACTCAAAGACGACTATTTATCGAATATCTCATTAGATGCTAAAAATAATAATGATATTATCTCGATATTCGGAAATGTTGAGGAGGCGTTAGTAAGCTCACTTTATCTACCTAACCTAAACTTAATAGGAGAGATTGGTAATAATATTATCAAGAGTGATTTCGGATTTAATAATCCGCAAGATAATACATACGCCTTTATTAAAACACAAAGCGAGATAATTGCTAACGGCAAAGAGAAAGAGTATAAAGTTACAGTTCTACCATCAAATTTAAGTCTATACAAAGATGTTTGGAACAGCTCGGGCGGGGAGATAACATTCAAATCAGGGCATTTATCAATTGAGAATTTCTTGCTCACCTCAACCGATCAACTACTAAGTATTAACGGGGCTATCTCCTCTAGCGATAGGGATTCGATTGTTGTGTTAATGAATAACTTCTCGTTTAAGCCGATTAACCTATTCACTTCATCTATCGGTTTCGATATTGAGGGCGCCATAAGTGGTAAAGTAAAGGCTACAGGAATTATAAATCAAAAAGGGGGCTTCGTAGATGCTGATCTTGTGTTTGGTAATAACCTAAAAATTAATGGTGTAGATGTTCCTGATAGTAGATTATACACTCAACGCAATGAATTAAATCGTGATTTCAAATTTTATGTTCAAAGTAATAACACAACATACATCGAGGGGGAAGTTTCTCCTGCTACATTCAGTTATAATGTTGATGTTAAGATACCTGCGGCCGAGATAGCAGTTGTTAATCCTTACTTATCATCGTTTGCACGTGATGTTTCGGGTACTGCTGGTATCGATATAAATATCTCTAACCCTAATCGTTATATGTCTATTAACGGAGTGGTAGATATTCCAAATTTCGAGGCTGTAATATCTGAAACTAATGTTAGATACACAATCAAAGGAAAGGCAAATATTGTTGATAACCAATACACTCTCGACAACGGTATTATTAGCGATACTAAAGGTGGTGGTGGTAGTGTTAGGGGTTACTTAACAAACGAAAGATACAAAAAAGTTAAGTATAATATTACAGCTACAACAACAAATCTGCACGCACTGAACACCACAGTAAACGAGAATACCCTCTATTATGGTAATGTTTATGCTAAAGGGCAGATAGCACTAGATGGCGATAGAAATAAAATTACTTTGAGCGTAGATGCCGAACCATCGAAAGCCTCAACATTCTTTATGCCCCTAGGCGAAAATAATCTGTCAGAAGTTAGCTTCATCAAATTTGATAATAATAAAGACGATGAGGATAAACGCACCAGCCTATTTAAAGAGCGCAAAAGTAGCGATACATCTACAACTTTTGGGATGATTATGAATCTTAGAACTACCCCACTGTTAGAGACCGAGATAGTTATGGATGCAACCACAGGCAGCTCGCTTAAAGCTAAAGGCGTGGGTGCTCTGAGCCTGCGTATCGAGCCCGATAACGAGATTTTTGATATTAATGGAGAATACTCGCTTGATGCTGGAACATACAGATTTATCCTTCCTAACTTCACTATCATAGATAAGACCTTTAACATACGAAGTGGTAGCTGGATTAGATGGTCGGGCGATGCTATGGGTGCTACTATTAATGTTAATGCTGCATATCCTGTTAAAGCCTCGTTAGCTCCGTTACTAGGAAATACATTTACTAGTAGGGTGAATGTTGATTGCGAACTAAAGATGGATGGGGCACTAATTAGCCCTAATATTTCGTTAGGTATTGAAACACCTGAAGCTAACCCTGAAGAGCAGAGTGCCATTAAGAATGTACTTAATACGCAAGAGGCTATCTCGATGCAGATATTCTACTTATTACTTTCAAGTAGCTTCTCGCCACCTGCCGAAGGGCTTAACGCCGAAAATTTCGGCGAGCTTGGTGCTGTTACAACAGGTGTGGAGTTTTTAACAAATCAAATCAGTAATATATTCTCTACCGACAAGATAGATTTTGGTATTAATTATATGCCACTTGGAGAGATGACCTCGAATGAGGTGGGTGTAGACCTATCTGCACCTATATTAAGTGATAGGCTATTTATTGATATGCGTGGTAATTATAACTTCTATGATAACGATAACGAGGTTGTATATGGTGATGACGTCTCAAGTTTCTCGGGTGATGTTTACCTTACTTGGGTGGTTAATAATTCGGGGAATATGTCGATGAAGGCATTTACTCGAACAATCGACACATTCGACGAGAATCAGGGAGATCAAGAGAGTGGTATAGGTATTTACTTTAGTGTATCGTTCGAAAATTGGCAAGACCTAAAACTACGCTATACCGACTATATGCGTCGTCGTAGAGAGCGACGCCAACAACGCAAAGCCTCGAAAAAGGAGGAGCGTATTGAAAAACGTGAAACAAAAAAGAGTAACAACTAGATATTAACTAAAAATTTTTTTTATGAAATGTGCTGAAATTCACACCTCGAAAGGTGTAATGAAGGTGGAGCTTTTTAGTGAAGATGCTCCAGGAACAGTTGAGAATTTTTGTAAATTATCAGAGAGCGGATTCTACGATGGCTTAACATTCCACCGTGTGATTCCTGATTTTGTGATTCAAGGGGGCTGCCCTCACGGTACTGGAACTGGTGGACCAGGTTACAAAATTAAATGCGAAACAACTGGAGGTAATCAATTCCACGATAGAGGTGTTCTATCGATGGCACACGCTGGACGCGACACTGGTGGTTCGCAATTCTTTATCTGCCATAGCCGTACAAATACTGCTCACCTTGATGGTGTTCATACCGTATTTGGTAAAGTATTCGAGGGGCTTGAGGTGATAGATAATATTGTACGTGGCGACGAGATTGAGAAGATTGTTATATTAGAGGAGTAATTCACAATATAACAAATTGTACTATACCACTTCCGTATTAATTTTGCGGAAGTGGTATATTAATTGTGATATCTATAATTATTATAGATAAAATTTTAGATATGAGTAAAGAGAATAAAGCGAAGCAATCAACTGAAAATGAAGAGATTGTTGATAACAACGCAAACAATACAGAGACAGAAAACACCGTAACAGAAGAGTGCAGCGAGGATTCAACAAACGAAAACCCTGTCAATATGGCAGTAGAGCTTGCCACGTGGCAGGATAAGTATGCCCGTTTGTCAGCCGATTTTGACAATTTCCGTAAACGTACATTAAAAGAGAAGATGGATTTAATTGAGTCGGCTGGTGCTGATACAATAAAATCTATTTTACCTATTTTAGATGATATGACGCGTGCGGTTGAGGCAAATAAGAGTTCAGAAGATATTGAGGCAGTGCGCACAGGCATGGAGCTAATATACAAAAAGCTGTATGATATGCTAACATCTAAGGGCGTTTCGGAGATTGAGTGTATGAATTGTGAGTTAGACACCGATTTACACGAGGCAATAGCAAAGTTCCCTGTTGAGGAGCAAGATAAAAAGGGGAAAATTATTGATGTCCTAGAGCGTGGATATAGGCACAAAGATAGAGTTATTCGTTTCGCCAAGGTTGTGGTAGGCGAATAAGGTAACAAAAAAATATTATGGAAAAAAGAGATTATTACGAGGTACTAGGTGTTGGGCGTTCAGCCACAGCCGAGGAGATAAAGAAGGCTTATCGCAAAGCTGCTATCAAGTACCACCCAGACAAGAACCCCGACAATAAGGAGGCCGAGGATAAATTTAAAGAGGCTGCCGAGGCATTTGATGTGCTATCAAACGCAGATAAAAAGGCTCGTTACGATCAGTTTGGCCATGCAGGAATGGGTGGAGCAAGCGGTTTCGGTGGTGGCGGTGCTGGTGGGTTCTCTATGGATGATATATTTGAACATTTTGGAGATATATTTGGAGGTCACTTTGGTGGGTTCGGAGGCGGCTCACGTCGTCAATCACAACGTGTTAATCGCGGTTCAGATTTAAGGGTTACGGTTAAATTAACTCTCGAGGAGATAGTAAAAGGTACCGACAAGAAGATTAAAATTAACAAACTAGTTAGTTGCGACACCTGTTCAGGTAGCGGAGCTAAGGATAGTAATTCCTATACTCAATGTACTACATGTAATGGTACGGGCTACGTTACTCAGGTTGTAAACACATTTTTCGGGCGCACACAAACTTCGCAACCTTGCCCTACTTGTAATGGTACGGGTAAAGTTATCACACATAAGTGCGGAAACTGCTCGGGCGAGGGTGTTAAGAGAGCCGAAGAGGTTGTTGAGATACGTATCCCTGCTGGTGTAGGACGAGGAATGCAGTTATCTGTTGCGGGCAAAGGTAATGCAGCTCGTAACGGAGGAGTAAATGGCGACCTACTTGTTGTTATCGAGGAGATACAAGACGAACAATTAATACGTGATGGCAATGATTTAATATATAATCTAATACTCACTATTCCTGAGGCTGTCTTAGGTGGCACCGTGGAAATTCCTATTGTAGGGGGTAAAGCTAAGGTTAAGATTGATAAAGGAACCCATTCGGGTAAGGTTCTTCGTTTAAAGGGCAAAGGCATCCCTGATGTAAACGGCTACGGCGTAGGCGACCTATTAGCTGTTGTTGATATTCATATTCCTAATGGCCTAGATAAAAAAGATACCGAGTTGTTAGAAAAATTAAACTCTAATGGTGCCTTTAATATAAATAAACGTAAGGGAGAGCAGAATATATTTGAACGTATGCGTAATTTTTTCCGCTAATATACATAAATATTTTGCTTTTCTAAAAAAAAGTACTATATTTGCAGTTCAATAATGGTAAAAAAGTATGGAGTTCTAACTATGTAAATGGTTAGAATTCCAATTTTTTAGTAGATTAACACAGATAATTTTATATGTCAAAGGTTGTATATTTAACCCAAGAGGGTTACGATAAGATGAAGGCGGAGCTAGAGCATCTACGCAGTGTAGAGCGTCCAGCTGTTACTGCGCAGATAGCTGAGGCACGTGATAAGGGTGATCTATCTGAGAATGCAGAGTATGATGCAGCAAAAGAGGCGCAAGGTCTTTTAGAGATGAGAATTGCACGTCTTGAGGCCACTTTCGCCACTGCTAGGGTTATGGACCCAGGAATGATTAACAGCGACAATGTTCAGATACTTAATAAAGTTACACTACGTAACTGTAAGACAAACAAAGAGATGATTTACACTATCGTATCAGAGAGCGAGGCATCGATTAAAGAGGGTAAGTTATCTATTGGCACTCCTATTGCGCAAGCTATTTTAGGTAAAAAACGTGGTGATATTGTTGAGTTCAGTATCCCTTCAGGTACTATGAGCGTCGAGGTAATTGATATATCTGTATAGGTATATTTATGTAGATTGTGTGAGTTTTTCAGAAGAAATTCACTTAAAATAAAAAAAAATAATCTTAAAAGTTATTGATATTTAAAATTTTATC
>CAYJHM010000016.1:9100-21307 GCA_964369935.1 uncultured Rikenellaceae bacterium | reverse complement strand
CGTTCAAAACAAAATACTACCCCCATTTTTGAGGTAATTCTCAGAAATGGGGGTAGGTATTAGTTTTTAATTATTTTAACACATTGTAAATTAAGTGATTTATATTTAGGGAATCTCTCTAATTAATCTCTAATATAGATTTATGCTCATCTTTGTCAACTGTTTCGATACTATATTTTGAGGTTGATTTTCCGCTGTTATCACTATATTCGTATTGCGCCATAGTTGTTTGGGGTTTATAATCAATTTTTGCTATCGTTTCACCATCTCGGATAATATTGTAGTGGCTAATCATCGCTTTTCCTGCATAGGCATTGTCCCAAAGAATTATATTACCACTATTGGTGTTTCTAATCTTAACATTTTGAGGTTGGGTTAATCCTAATGCCTCAGCTTGGAAATAGTTTGTTTTTCCACCCTTTACTTGCTTAGTAATATCTTCAAGGCTTGAACGTTGCTCGGCTGTAAAGTCGGATGTACTCTCTCTTGCATCCATAAAATTTTGGTATAGTTGGCACTCCTCATTATTGTCGGAGATTTTACCTATTCCAGTGATAATAATATCAATACCAGGAGTTGAAAGGGCATACTCAATTAACGAGCGGCTTGAAAGTTCAGGTGTGCCAACGGTTGTTATCATCTCGTCGGCAGTATAAGCCCACTGTGCATCACGAGAGTAGAGTGCTCCATTTGCAAAAACTTTCATTCCTATTACACCCATATTCTTTGCTTTAGCAACAGGTAAAATATTATTTTGCATATTAAAATATAGATTGTCGTTAGGGTTAATGGTGATTAATAACCCCTCTAACAGATTTTGCTCGTCACGTCGTAGTAGCTCCATTAAAATAGCAGGCGAGTTATGTCCCGATACTCCTATATGTTTAATAACCTTTTCGTTTTTAGGATTAAAACCTGATAGGTTAGTGCCATCACGTAAATCTCTTAGCGCAAGAAGGGCTCCAACTCGTTTAGGTCTCTTTCCGTTATTCACCTCGTCAAGTCCTTCAAAAACAGCATCAACCTCCTCTAATGTACCTATGTCGTGAAGTAATATCATATCAATGTACGCATCTTTATGATAATTGCCCTTGCCATCGCCAAAAAGTTGAGTTAGCGAGCGCTTAATATCATCAACGCAACCCGAACCTACCGAGTTATCCGAGATAAATCGAACGCCTTTACTTTCAGCATTACGTGTTGCCCATCTAATACCTGTTTTGCTAGTAAGGAATATAGCTTTTCTATTTAGTTCATCGTAATTATCTATCCCAGGCACTAAGCCTAACTCCCTGAAAGCCTTTCCAAAACGAACTTGACTCTCGCCGTACACATTTGAAGTGTCAAAATAGTTTACACCTAGTGAATATGCTTTTTTAATTATCTCGACAGGTAAATCGTCACTTTCCCATTTCTCGATTGCAGCCTGGCCACCTAAACCAAATTTTGTAGCCTTGAAATTTAATTTTCCTAAATTCCCCTTAGTCTTCATATTGGTGTTAATAAGAAAATTAATGGTTTTACATATCTTATTTAGGGCAATATCTGGATCTGTTTCACCTAGTACACTATTTTCTAATGGGCATAAACCATCACGTTGGCGATTCAAAATCTTTGGAACTATTTTGTCGTATTCAACCTTTATGTTGTACTCTTCTAATAATTTTTTTGCATCTTCGCTGATAAGTGGAGTGTAAACCCTGCTCACACCACCTTTAATAATTATAAATGCAGCAGCCCTACCAATTAACTTATCAACGATAATTCCGCCTTTCATCGCTTGCTTATTATTTTGATATACATCTAACAGAGGGCTCACGCCTCGACCATTGTATTGAACCACAATTTCGGCATTTTGTATCAAAACACATTTTGCTTTATCATCGGCTATTAGTTGTCGAGCCTCTTTGATTGTTGCCTCGCTCTGTTTATCTACGTTAGCACACGATAAGGTAATTATCGCCGTGCAAATTGCACATATGCTACAAATTAATTTATTCATTTTGAAATTCTTTTTAACGGTTAATTTGATTATTATGAGCAAAGGTAGGTAATAAATTTCAATTAACCAAACTGTTGGTAATAAACAAAAATGGTGACTAATAAGTGTTATGTTACAGCACCTATTAGTCACCATTTTTGTTTGAACTATATTAGTTAATATTAGTGTCCGGTAAAAATCAGTAATCCAGATAACTTATTATCTAACTGGTATTTGTGGTTAATTTTTAGTTAAGGGGCTTGGAAATTTTTTTATTGATTTTTTAACCCCTGCATTTGCGGTCTACCCAAAATAGGATTTAGGTGCGTTAGAGGTGCCCTAAAACACACCTGCATAATACGAGTGTACTTTATATGGTGTGTTTTAGGGTAGCTATGACGTGCATAAATTCGATCCGCAATTTCCCCAGACAATAATAATTAGTTAACTAGTTCCATTTCGTCTATTAGATAGCCTGCTCCACATACCTTATCGGTAATAAATAGTACGTAACGGATATCTACTCCGATATTGCGGCACATATCTATATCGTAAATTATATCACTCATTGTTGATTCCCAACATCTGTCGAAGTTTAAGCCAATAAGCTCGCCTTTACCATTAAGAATAGGACTTCCCGAATTTCCACCCGTTGTGTGGTTCGATGCTAAGATACAAACAGGGACAGTTCCATTAACAGCCCAACGTCCATAATCTTTGTTCTTGTACACCTCGTGTAGCTTAGCTGGAACATTATAGTCGTATATCTCAGGGTTATCTTTGTCGATAACACCCTCTAGAGTTGTTACAGGACGATAACGCACACCATCGCGAGGAGTGAAGCCCGATACCTGACCATAAGCTATACGTAGTGTAGAGTTTGCATCAGGATAGAATTCACGCTCTGGCTGCATATCCATTAAACCTTGCATATAGTTCTTATAAGTTGCCACAATCTCTTTATTTAACGAGTTGTACTTAGGTAGTACCTTACTACGAAGAACACCAAAGAATTTCTCGCGTAGAGAGAAAATTGGATCAGCAACAATAATTTTAGTTAGCTCTTCGCCACCCTTAGCAATAGCGGCATCAAATCGCTCCTTAGAGGTAAATACTGATGTGCTGAAACTATCCTCAACCATCTGGTCGATAGCGCTGTTAGATACAGGGAGCTCAGTAGGTGTGTACTCCTCGTCGATATACTCTACATATCTTTTTAGTAGGGCTTTAGCTATTGTTTTGTCGATATTAACATCGTAATCCTTGAAGTATAAATCCATCTTAGCACGTAACTCATCTAGGTTTTTAGGTAAACGATTAGATGCTGCTATTGCCTCGATACCCATTACTGCTTCGTTCATATAGTCGTATACAAAAGCATAAGGCTCTAACTCGGTGTAAAGAGCTGATAAACGCTCTACTGTACCCTCGTATTTAGGATTACCTTTAGACCAGTTTTTGAACTGCTCCTCTAAGCGCTCCTTCTTTGCTACCGCCTCAAGCTTAATGATACCGCCACTCTCGCCTTGCCACTTTTTCCAAGCATTAGCAATACGATCTGTTTTAGCTGAATATTTGATACGTGTAAGCCTATCAGCCTCCATCGCAGCTTTGATAACATCTAAACGGATATCTCTTAATGCAATCTTATGAGGGTTACTCTTAGTTGCGATATAATCAACTGCATCCGATAATAGGTACTCCTGCGTGCGGCCAGGGAATCCATAAACAAATGTGAAATCGCCCTCCTTAACACCCTTAGTAGAGATTTTAAACGAACGTTTTGGGGTATAAGGAACATTGTTTTTTGAGTAAGCAGCAGGTTTATTATCATTACCAGCATAAATACGGAACATAGCGAAATCGCCTGTATGACGAGGCCACATCCAGTTGTCTGTGTCACCACCAAATTTTCCTATCGCCGAAGGAGGAGCAACTACTAATCGTACATCAGTAAACTTCTCGTAGATAAACATAAAGTACTGATTGTTGTAGTAAAGTGCCTCGATTTTACCTTCGTAACCTGTGCCGTTAGTTGCCTCGGCGATGATTAAACGCTTATTCGCCTCGATAGCTTTCTCGCGATCGCTCTCGCTCATCGAGTCGCTTACACCCTCTAGTACCTTTTCAGTAACATCATCCATACGTACAAGGATAGATGCCCAATAGTCGTTAGATGGAAGCTCCTCGCCTTTGTTCATAGCAGTAAAGCCATTTGTTAAATAGTCGTTCTCTAGGCTACTGTGGTACTGAATTTGACCATAACCGCAGTGGTGATTAGTTAAAATAAGACCTTGGTTAGATATTATCTCGCCAGTACACCCTTTGAGTAGTACAACAGCATCTTTAAGCGATGCCTCGTTGATACTATAAATATCTTTGGCTTTAAGTTTAAACCCTCTACGTTTCATCTCTTTAAGACGCTCTTTCGAGATAACGCTAGGCAGCCACATCCCCTCATCAGCCTTAGCTTGTGGGGCTAAAATTGTTACAAGCAGTAACAGTAATAGTAGTCGTTTCATAAGTTAATTTATTTTAAGTTAATTTGTTCTAATTTATCTAAAAATATAGCCATCTCACGATATAACAGATTGGTAGGTAATCCCATAATATTAAAATATGTACCTACAATCTCCTCTACACCTATTATCCCTATCCACTCTTGAATAGCATAAGCCCCTGCTTTATCTAGTGGGGTAAGATTATCTACATAAAACTCAATCTCTTGGATGTTTAACTCCGAAAAAGTTACAGTAGTGGTATCTTCAATGGTGTGTTCAAGTGATGCGCTTTTAATAGTGACTCCAGTTATAACCTTATGCGTTGCACCCGATAGTAGTGTTAGATACTTGATAGCCTCATCTCTATTTGTTGGCTTACCCAACACCTTATCGCCGAATATAACAAGAGTATCGGCAGTTATAACTATCTCATTATCCTGAATAAGGCGAGGATAAGCTGCTGCCTTCTTTTTAGATAAGAAACCAGCCTGCTCTTCGGGTTTAATATCATCAGGGCACACCTCCAGAACCTCATATGCAGGGGCAAGAGAGAAGTTGATGCCCATAGCACGTAGAAGGTCTAATCTGCGTGGAGATTGTGATGCTAATATCACATTATAATTTTTAAGCCTATCAATCAACATATTACAGGGTGTTTATTAGTGCTCTAATTTTTACTAATCGCTCCATTAAGGCATCAAATTGAGATAGGTTTAACATATTAGCCCCATCACTTAATGCAACAGCTGGGTTAGGGTGGGTTTCAATAAATAAACCATCAGCACCATTAATAATAGCTGTTTGTGCTATTGTTTGAATCATTTCGGGTTGGCCGCCAGTTACTCCGCTACTCTGATTAGGTTGTTGAAGCGAGTGCGTCACATCCATAACAACAGGGAATCCACTCTCGCGCATGATAGGGATAGCACGTGGATCTACAACTAAATCGGTGTAACCAAATGAGGTGCCCCTATCTGTTAGCATAACACCATTGTTACCGCTGTCTACAACTTTCTGAGCGGCAAATCGCATGGCATCAGGAGCAAGAAATTGCCCCTTTTTAATATTCACAACTTTACCAGTCTTTGCCGCAGCTACTAATATATCTGTCTGGCGACATAGAAAGGCAGGTATCTGGAGAACATCTACATACTTTGCAGCTATTGCAGCCTCTTCGGCCGAATGAATATCGGTAACAACAGGAACTTTAAAGTGTTCACGTACTTCGGCAAGCAGCTCTAACGACTCGATATCGCCCAGTCCACTAAACGAATCTAAGCGTGAGCGGTTAGCCTTGCGGTACGATGCTTTAAATATATATGGTATCTTTAATCTGCTGGTGGTTTCGATACATTTAGATGCAACTTCGAAAAGCACCTCACGGCTCTCGGCCACACACGGGCCAGCCATTACAAAAAAATTACCACTATCTGTATTCTGAATCATTGGTAGCGATTCAATTATATCTCTATTTTTCATATTTATCTCCCCATAATTTTGTTATACTATCACCCAGCGAACGCTCTTTAGTGTTATCCCCTGGTTTGTAAAATGCTCTATTCTCAAGCCCATTAGGCATAAATTCCTGATAGGCGAAATTACCCTCGTACGAGTGCGAATATCTATAATCGGCACCATACCCTAGCTCTTTCATTAATTTAGTTGGGGCATTGCGTATGTTTAATGGCACCTCACGTTTTATGTTGTCTTTAGCGATAAATTCCATCGCATCGTTAATTGCCATATATGCCGAGTTGCTCTTTGGCGATGTGGCTAGATATATTGTGGCTTCGGCAAGGGGGATTCGCCCCTCGGGCATTCCAATATTTCGTACCGCCTCGAAGCAGGCGTTAGCTATAAGCATAGCATTGGGGTTTGCTAATCCAATATCTTCGCTAGCTAGAATAACAAGCCTACGTGCGATAAATTTCGGATCTTCGCCCCCTGATAACATCATTGCAAGATAGTATATCGCAGCATTAGGATCACTCCCTCGTACCGATTTAATAAATGCCGATATTACATCATAGTGCATCTCGCCACTCTTATCGTAATGGGCGATATTCTGCTTTAGCGTGTCGGCAACAAAGTTATTTGTAATCTCTAAATCGCCCTCTTTGGCCATCGATAGTATCTCTAATATGCCAAGAAGTTTGCGGGCATCACCACCAGCATATCTCATTAGAGCCTCATACTCTATCACATCTATTTTACGCTTAGATAGTATTTTATCCTCGGTTATAGCTCTTTGAATTAGCCCTTTCATATCATCGATTGATAGGGGGTTCAGAATATATACTTGGCACCTTGAAAGAAGTGGAGAGATAACCTCGAACGATGGATTTTCGGTTGTTGCTCCAATTAACGTTACTATCCCCCTCTCAACAGCCGATAGAAGAGAGTCCTGCTGCGCTTTTGAGAAACGGTGTATCTCGTCGATAAAGAGAATAGGCTGCTTAGTAGAGAAAAGAGTAGTCTCTTGTGCCCTCTCAATAGCCTCACGCACATCTTTCACTCCAGAAGTAACAGCGCTAAGAGCAATAAAATCGCGACTGCTGCGCTGTGCCACGATATTGGCTAGCGTAGTTTTACCTATCCCTGGTGGCCCCCAAAGAATAAACGATGGGATAGTGTCGTTATCGATAAATCGCTTTAAGACACCACCCTCGCCAACCAGATGTTTCTGCCCAACATAATTGTCAAGGCTATCTGGTCTCATTCGTTCTGCCAACGGAATTGTTACCTCCATTATCTATAATTAAAAGTGTATATATCCTCTTTTTTTCCAATATTTTAGAAGTAACCATGCCCCAATCATACCCCCTAGGTGGGCAAAGTGCGCTACGGTACTTCCACTGTTACCTAATCCAGCAATTAGCTCGATAGCTGCATAAATCATTACAAAGTATTTCGCTTTAAGTGCCACTGGTGGTATCATTAGCATTATTCTATCATTCGGGTGCATTAAACCAAAAGCAAGAAGAACACCATATACAGCTCCCGATGCCCCAACTGTTACTGTATTGGTGATTTTAGCGTACATTTCGTTTACGGCAGCTACGGCACTACTTATATAGTTGTTGCTATCAGGCATAGCAGCCCACGCTTCGATTGCCGAATCATTAAACTGGAATTGAGGGAAATATTTGCTCATTAGTACAGTAAAATCGGTAGGGTTAGGGCTAGCACTGAAAGCCTCAACAGCACCTCTTAGTGCAGAGAACTCTAGTTCTAACACTAACATATGGAAAAGAGCTGCGCCGATTCCTGTTATAAGGTAAAACGAAAGAAACCTGCGACTACCTAAATCGTACTCCGCTATTCGGCCAAACATCCAAAGGGCATACATATTAAATAGTATATGTGTAATCCCTCCGTGTAGGAACATATAGGTGATAAACTGAATAGGGTTAAACTCTGAAGAGCCCCAGTAGTGGAGTCCTAAATTCTCGGTTATCCAATCCCCAATAGGCAACATTGTTTGTGCCATAAAGAAGATTATATTTATAATCAATAGATTCTTTACTATTGGTGGTGTTCGTAACATAGTTATTAGTTTAATAAACGTTTAATATCTTCTACCCCTATCTTAATAATTATACTTTTACCGCTAGGGGTGTAGCTGTAATTGCTGCTATTAATTAGCTGTTCAACTATATGTTTAAGGTCGCCCCTAGCAACTGAATCGAATCGCTGCGAACTTGCAACCCTAGATACCGATCGGATAAGCCACTCGCGTCGTTGTGCACTATATTGAGGTGAGTCGTCACCTCGCAGAGTCTCCACTATCTCTTCAAACATCTGAAACGGGTCTGCCGAACCAATATCAATCGGCACACCTAATATATCTACACTACTATCAGTGCTGTTTATACTAAGCGAGAATCCCATAGCCTCTAAGTCGCTCTTGCTATCTTCAAGTAGCAACATATCTGATGGTTGAAGCGATATAGTAACAGGAAATATCATCTTATGCGACCCACCAGAGTTACCACTAGCTATCACACTACTATATCTGTCGTACATTATCCTACTCATAGCTCTTCGTATGTCAATAATATATATATCGTTTGCTATTGTTGATAATATATATCGCTCATCTACTAACGAAGTGTTACCTATATCATTTGCAGATACACACTCCTCAAAAAGTGCCATTTCGTTTGCAACAGGGGTGCTTTCGTAACCCTTAACTGTTTCGTTAGAGGTATCGGCTGGCTCTTCAATATTATGAATTGGGGTTGTAATATCTATACCAATATAATCTTCAAAAGTTTTTATTACATCCTCACGTTCGTCGTATTCGGTTGTTAGCTCAAACGTGCCAAACCCATCTAAATTTATACCACTATCAATTATCACCCTATCATCTGAGATATTTATCTCCTCGGTTAGGGTATTATCAAGTGGTGTGTAGTCGCTTACTTGATAACTAGCGGTGGGTTTTGTATCACTCTCGGCAATAGTGTACTCTACGCCAAAAGGGGTGATTACTCTATTCGAGTTGCTACTCTCACCTATAATTTCGATACCCCTACCACCATCAAAATCAATCATTGGAACTATACCACTCTTACCTAATGCCGCTTTAATGGCTGCTTTAAGTATCTCGGCAATTGCCTCTTCATTTTCGAACTTAACCTCAATCTTCGAAGGGTGAATGTTTACATCTATCTCCGATGGGTCGCAGTTAAGGTATATGAAGTAGGCTGGTGATACGTCGGTTGATGGTAAAAGATTACTATATGCAGCTACTATCGCCCTATGTAGATAACCACTTTTAAAGTATCGGCCATTAACAAATAGATACTGCTCGGGACGTTTTATTGCCTTATCAGGGCGTCCAACATATCCAGTTACATTAACTAGTGGTGTATTTGTTTGAATCTATAAGCGATTTATTAATCCTCTCGCCCACAACATCAGCAACCCTACGCCGGGGATTGGTTGATGGTAAATTGTAGATACATCTATCATTACTATGTAGAATCATAGATATGTTATTGTGGAAGAGTGCTAATTTTTTAAACTCCGCTACAATATGTTTAGTTTCAATCTCTGGTTTTTTTAAAAATTTTCGCCTAGCAGGTACATTGTAAAAAAGATTCCTAACAGCAAACTGGCTACCTATTGTGGTAGATAATTGGCTATGCTCGATAACTTCGCCCCCTTTTATTGATACTAGAGTGCCGAGCTCGTCACTCTCCTGTCTTGTGCGTAGCTCTACTTCGGCTACCGAACCAATGGAAGGGAGCGCTTCGCCCCTAAACCCAAAGGTTGTTAAGGCGAAAAGATCATTACTATCTGTTATTTTTGAGGTTGCATGCCTTTCGAAAGCCGTCACCGCATCGTTATAACTCATCCCACAGCCATCATCGATAACCTGAATAAGCGAGCGTCCACCATCGGTTATACCAAGAACAAGCATAGTTGCACCAGCATCTACACTATTCTCCAAAAGCTCCTTAGCCACCGATGCAGGTCGTTGTACAACCTCACCAGCGGCTATTTGATTTGATATTAGCTCGGATAGTTTATGAATCCTATTAGACATAAATAATATTATCTTCGCATAAATACCTCAAGCATCTTCTCTATACCTGTACCATTCATTATTATAAACGAGGCAGCAATAAGCAGAATAAGAATCAGCAACGAACGAATAATTACTCTGTTGCGTTGCTCGGCGGCAATACGTTTAGCATTAACATCATTCGATTGATACCTCTCACGACGCATTCCACGTACTAGCGAACCTGGTACGTAAGCCTCTTTATCATACTTAGCATTACGACTATCTCTCTGCTCCTGCTCGGGATCGTAGTAGATAGGTATATGTTGAAATTGTCGAGGCTTACGCCTCTTAAAACCTGTTATTAGCACAATATTCTATTTTAATTCGTTAATTAAATCATTTAACAGAGATGAAGCTCCAATACGCATATAGCACGGATTAAGCCATTTTTTGCCTAAAATACCATCAATAATTGCATAGTACGATAGGGCAGTGGCAACATCGCGTACTCCACCAGATACTTTGATTCCCACTATCTCGCCTGTCTTGTTGTAGTGCTCTTTTACCTCTTCGCACATAACAGCTATTGCTTGATAGGTAGCACCAACAGAGGTTTTTCCAGTCGAGCTCTTTACAAAATCGGCATCAGCTGCAATAGCTATACGAGTAGCTTTGCGTACCTGCTCTTCGCTAAGTAGCGCACCGCTCTCTATAATTACCTTTATTATTACATCATCTCCAAACTCTTCACGGTATAGTTTTAATTCTGATAAGGCCTTTTCGCCATCACCATTCAGAAGGTCGCCCACATTAATTACTACATCTATCTCGTCGGCACCATTTTCGATAGCCATAGCTGCCTCTAACATCTTAACCTCGGTAAATGTTTGCGACATTGGGAACCCACCAACTACACTGCAAAGTGCAATAGGCGACCCTTGAGGAATTGTTACTCCAACAGTCTCAACAAACGAAGGCGACACACATATAGCGGCAACCGAAGGTAGGTTATTGTTGCTACTTAATGCAATAACCTCGCTAGCAAACTTTTCAATACATAGTTCACTGTTTATTACATCAAGAGCAGTTGCATCTACGCAAGAGAGCAATTTAAGGTAGGTTTCGCGATTAGCATAACGCTCCTTAGTAGACTCTAAATTATTTAATAGCTGTTTTGTATTAGCCTCCATAACCAGTAATTTTAAAAAACTCTATTTTTCGCTACAAAGATAATATTTTTTTAGTATAAATCTATTAGTGTCCGATAAAAAAATCAAAAATTGGTATAACTTACAAAACAGTAGGCTTTTAAAAACAATTTTGAAATAGGGGGCTTGGAAAATTATTTTTATTGATTTTTTAACACCCTGTATTTGCGGTCTACCCAAAATCGGATTTAGGTGTGTTTTAGGGTAGCTATGACGTGCATAAATTCGATCCGCAATTTCCCGGACAATAATAGCATAAATCAAGCAAATGATTATATATTAACCTGAGTTTTGGATAATATATAGTTTAAATTACTTATTATTCAGGTTATTATTACCCCAACGATTTTCTGTGCTTAGCCCAAGATGACGTAAAATTGTATCAACGGTGGAAAAACATAACTCTTCTATTGTTTTGGGGTGGTTGTAAAACGATGGTGATGCACAAAATACAATACCCCCTGCTAGTGTTAGTTGGCGCATATTATCGATGTGAATTAGATTAAATGGTGCCTCACGTAGAACCACTATTAATTTTTTGCGCTCTTTTAGCATCACATCAGCCCCCCTAGAGATAAGCGAACTCGAATGGCCAGTTGCAATTCGTGATAACATACCAGCCGAGCAGGGAAGTATAACCATGGCATCATCTCCCCCTGACCCTGAGGCTAACGAACAGTAGAAATCGCTGTTTGATACCACCTCTATCTTAGAGTTGCTTGGTAGCCAATCATCGCCTAACTCGTATTGTGCCACCTCTTTGCCGTTAGCTGTACAAATAACACGCACTTTTGTAACTTCACAATAGTTACACAGCCTATCTATTAGCAATTTAGCATAGATAGAGCCCGAGGCGCCAGTTATTCCTATGTTTATTATCACAAAATTATAGTATTATAGGTGAACATTCGTAACCATTATTATGAAGATACTCTAAAACCCTTGGGAGAACATATCTTAATCGCCTGAATGCCTTTTTCGAGTCGTGAAAGACAACAATCG
>CAYJHM010000016.1:0-9090 GCA_964369935.1 uncultured Rikenellaceae bacterium | reverse complement strand
TCTACATTTTTAGTTACATTTTGTAGACATTTGCGAGGAGATATTAAACTACTGTAATCCCTGCTAAGAACATCCCACATAATAATATGGTATCTATCACTTACTCTCCTTGATTGAGTTTTTGTTATCCTTCCATAAGGAGGGCGAAATAGATTAGAGTGGATATGCTCGTCGGCCAAATCAACATCCTCGATATATCGACCTGTTGTTACACCCCAACCCTTTATATGGCTATACGAGTGGTTGCCTACTGCGTGCCCCTCGGCCTTTATTTCGGCAAATATGTGAGGGTGCATTTCTACATTTTTTCCTAAGCAAAAGAAGGTGCCTTTTGCTTTATATTTGGCTAAAGTATCTAATATCCAACGTGTTATTTCGGGGGTAGGGCCATCGTCAAAGGTAAGAAACACTTTACCTTTGCTCTTAGGACTCTTTAAATCCCATATCATATCGGGATATATCCTACGAATAAACTTAAATGGACGAATTTTCATATTATAGTTTACTATTTATATAGTGCCTTAAAAAATAAAAGGCTATTTTACACATTATAAACCTGAGCGCACTTAATGTGCGTGAGCATCGTATTTTGCAATAAGGTGCTGAAACTGAGCCGCAATAAAGAAAGTATGACTGTTTCTTATCCAAAACTCAGGTTATAAGTAGTATGCAAAATTAGTACATTTTTTTGATTTATCCAAAAAAACACTATAATACCACTATTATTAATGAATCTATTGTATGGTTTTTGTAAATAAAACTCCATTATTTAGAAAATTTACACAAATGATTAAATTATTGATAGTAGATAATCAGAGAGCAAGTAGAAATAGTCTATTTGAGCTGTTGAAAGGTGAGGGGTACAATGTTACTGCTTGCGACTGTGCTGAGGGGTGCTTAGCGGAGTTAGGGAAGACAACTTTTGATTTAATTCTCTATAGCTCGACTCTTCCTGTTTTGGATGGTTTAGCATTTACTTCGTATATTAAGGAGAGGGGGATAGACACACCCGTATTAATGATGGTACCCGACCAAGTAGAGTTATCAATGGTTGTGCAATATATTAAAGGTGGAGCTGAAGACGTGCTTCAGCGTCCTATTAATATAACGCAACTCTTGATAAATATCCGCAAATTGCTAAAGAGGTCGAAAAGCACGAAAAGCTTGAAAAACACACCTGCTAGCAGTTGCAAAAATAGACGAGCAATTCCCGAAATAGCTGGAAATCATTCTAAAATTCAAGCTATCAAGAGCACAATCAAGAAGTTGTCTAATAGCGATGCTAGAGTATTAATTACAGGTGCAAATGGAACAGGTAAAGAACTGGTTGCGCACTGGTTACATGCAAGTAGCCGTCGCAGTAACGCTCCTATAATTGAGGTCAATTGCGCCGCAATACCTAACGATTTAATCGAGAGTGCACTGTTCGGTCACGAGAAGGGGGCTTTCACAGGAGCCGATGCTAAATATATAGGGCGTTTTGAGCAGGCAAACGGAGGTACGCTCTTTTTAGATGAGATAGGTGATATGGCTCTTTCGGCACAAGCAAAAGTGTTACGAGCTCTCCAAGAGAGCAAGATAGGGCGTGTAGGTGGAGGAAAAGAGATTGATGTAGATGTGAGGGTTATAGCCGCCACAAATAAGAATCTTAAAGAGGAGATAATAAAAGGAAATTTTCGTGAAGATTTATATCACAGATTAAATGTTATACCTATACATGTACCCTCGCTTTGTGAGCGCAAGGAGGATATCCCCGAGCTAGTAAATCATTTTGTATCTTCGTTTTGTGTAAAACAGCAGAGCCCAATTAAAGAAATTACCTCTGAAGCTATGCAGGCATTGATTAATCGCCCTTGGACAGGAAACATTAGAGAGCTACAAAATGTAATCGAGAGATTGGTAATACTATGCGATGATTCGATTACACAGAAAGATATAGAGTGTTACTGTTTCGATTAATTAGTCGGCAATTATAGGATAAAATAATAGTTTAAGAACAATAAGCAATAACTAAGGTTTTGTTAATTAGAAATAATTTTTGTAATTTTGTGGGATTATACAATCCAAACATAGGTTAGGGTTTGTTTTAATGAGCTAAGTTATTGATTAATATGGATATAATTAAAGAGCGTACCGATAGCGAATATAAGTACGGATTTGTAACTGATATTGAGATGGAGGAGTTCCCTAAGGGGCTCAACGAGGATATTGTTCGTCTTATTTCAGCAAAAAAGAATGAGCCAGAGTGGCTTTTAGAGTTTAGATTAGAGGCTTTTAGATATTGGCAAACACTTGAGATGCCATCTTGGGCTCATCTACGTATACCCGAGATTGATTTTCAAGATTTATACTACTACGCGGCTCCTAAGCAGAAGCCAAAGCTAGAGAGTATGGACGAAGTAGATCCAAAATTACGAGAGACATTTGATAAATTAGGTATTCCATTAACCGAGCAGAAGTTATTAGCAGGTGTGGCGGTAGATGCTGTAATTGATTCGGTATCGGTTAAAACAACATTTCAGAGCACATTAGCGGAGAAGGGTATAATCTTCTCATCATTTTCAGAGGCGGTTCAGCACCATCCCGAGCTAGTTCGTAAATATCTTGCTAAAGTAGTTCCGCATACTGATAATTACTTTGCGGCTCTTAACTCGGCAGTATTTTCGGATGGTTCGTTTTGCTATATTCCGAAGGGTGTTAAGTGCCCAATGGAGCTATCTACTTATTTCCGTATAAACTCGGCAAATACAGGTCAATTCGAGCGCACTTTAATCGTAGCTGACGAGGGAGCCTCGGTAAGTTACCTTGAAGGGTGTACTGCTCCTATGCGCGACGAGAATCAGCTACACGCAGCAATAGTAGAGATTATTGCCGAGAAGAGTGCAGATGTAAAATATTCAACAGTTCAAAATTGGTACCCTGGAGATAAAGATGGTAAAGGTGGGATTTTTAATTTTGTAACTAAGCGTGGAATATGTAAAGCCGTATATCATGGACTCAAGTAGAGACAGGTTCGGCGGTTACGTGGAAGTATCCAAGCTGTATTCTTTTAGGTGATGGAAGTAGTGCTGAATTCTATTCGGTGGCACTAACAAATAATTATCAGCAGGCAGATACAGGGACAAAAATGATTCACATAGGTAGTAATACAACTAGTCGAATCGTATCGAAGGGTATTTCGGCTGGTCTTTCACAAAATAGCTATCGTGGATTGGTAAAGGTTAGTAAAAAAAGTAATAATGCTCGTAACTATTCGCAGTGTGATTCGTTATTGATAGGTTCGAAGTGTGGGGCTCACACCTTCCCTTATATAGATGTGAAAAATAGTAGTGCTGTGGTTGAACATGAGGCTACAACATCGAAGATAGGCGAGGATCAACTGTTTTACTGTAATCAGCGAGGTATAACAAGTGAGGATGCCGTTAGTTTGATAGTTAATGGCTATGCAAAAGAGGTGTTAAATAAGCTACCTATGGAGTTTGCTGTCGAGGCGCAGCAACTACTGGCTATCAGTTTAGAGGGTAGCGTAGGTTAGTAAGAAAAAGAATATAATAGTTTTAGATATGGCAATGTTAGAGATAAAAAATCTTCGCGCTAGTGTTGAAGATAGAGAAATATTAAAAGGTATTAACCTTTCAGTTAATGCCGGAGAGGTTCATGCAATTATGGGGCCAAATGGTTCGGGTAAGAGTACTCTTGCTTCGGTATTGGCAGGCAAAGAGCGTTATAAAGTTGTAGGGGGTGATGTGCTGTTTAACGGTAAGAATCTTCTTGAGATGTCAATAGAGGAGCGTTCGTATGAGGGGTTATTTTTAGGTTTTCAGTATCCTGTTGAAATTCCTGGTGTTTCGATGGCTAATTTTATGAAAATGGCAGTTGCACAGCAGCGAGCAGCTAGGGGGCAAGCGCCTCTTTCAGCAGCCGAATTTCTGAAACTTATGCGTCAGAAGAGTGCCGTTGTAGAGATAGATAGTAAATTAATCTCTCGTAGTGTGAATGAGGGGTTCTCGGGTGGCGAGAAGAAGCGTAACGAGATATTTCAGATGGCTATGTTAGAGCCTAAGTTATCTATTCTCGATGAAACAGATAGTGGTCTTGATATTGATGCTCTTAGGGTTGTTGCTACGGGTGTATCGAAACTTAAAAGAGAGGATAACGCTACTGTTGTTATCACTCACTACCAACGTCTGCTTGATTATATTGTACCTGATTATGTTCATGTTCTTTATAAAGGACGAATTATTCACTCGGGCACCAAAGAGTTAGCCCTAGAGCTTGAAGAGAAGGGGTACGACTGGTTAATTAAGGATTTCGATTAATTTAAGGGTGATGATTAAAGAGGTAAATAATAAAATAATAGAGTATTATAATACTCATCTTGCCGAGATGGATAACTCTTGTACCGAGCATATTAATATGCTACGTAGGGAGGCAATTGCCAACTTCGCAACGTACTCTCTGCCTACTCTAAAAGACGAAGAGTATAAGTATAGCGATATTGAGGTGTGGGTGTTAGAGGCTCTTTTGCGATTTGGCGCTCCTATTTCTAAGGTAAGCAAAGAGGGGCAATTTAAGCAATACCCTGATGGGGTAGTGGTGTGCGATATTAACACCTTTGCAGTGCAGTTTCCCGATATATTTAAGCGTTACTATACGCGAAGTGTTGAAGATGACACATTAATGACTCTATCACGTGCTTTTGCGCTTGATGGAGTAGTGGTATATGTGCCTAGTAGGGTAGTGTGTTCTGAACTAATTGAGCTAGAGTTAGAGAATAGTGGTGTTACTTTAGGCGAACGTAACCTGCTGATTTTCGAGCGTGATAGTTTGGCTAAAATACATCTCACTCACAAGGGTGAATCTCTTACAAACAGTGTAACAGAGATTTTTCTTGAACAGGGCGCAAATGTAGAGATGAGCGAAGAGTATTTTGGTTCAACCAGCTCGACACGTGTAGGTACTATATCTGTAAGTGTGGAGAGAGGCGCTTACTATACACACATATCAATAAATAATGCTAAAGGTAGGCACCGAGTAAGCGAGTCAGTGTCGCTTAGGGGTGTTGGTGCTGAAGCTGCTATCTATGGGGCTGTGCATGCCGAAGGCGAAGCTCATATTGATAACTATACACTTATCAAACATCAAGTAGAGAAGTGTCGCAGTTTCGAGCTCTTTAAAACAGTTGCTAAAGATAATTCAACAGCAATATTCAATGGCAATATATATGTTGCAGCTGGTGCCGATCAAACAGAGGCATTCCAGCAAAATAATAATATTCTTCTAAGCAACGAGGCTACTATCTACACAAAACCAAATCTTGAAATCTATGCCGACGATGTTAAGTGTAGTCATGGGGCAACAGTAGGGCAACTTAATAATGATGCGATATTTTATATGGAGCAGCGTGGAGTGCCACGTGCAATGGCTCAAGAGCTTCTTCTTAAGGGATTCCTTATGGAGGTTGTAGATAAGATTAGTTCGCGTAGTGTGGTTGATAGAATAAAAGGGGTAGAAGAGGATGTATAATATCGAGGAGATACGTGCTCAATTCCCTATTCTTAGTCGCACACAGGGAAAATATCCATATACATATATGGATAGTGGAGCGACTGCACAAAAACCGCAGGTGGTAATTGATAGGGTTAATGAGCTGCTTACTAGTTACAACTCGAATATACATCGAGGGGTTCATCAACTAAGCGGCTATTGTACTGATGCCTATGAACGAGCTCGTGAAGATGTGCGCAGATTTATTGGAGCTGCATCCTCTCGTGAGATTATCTTCACCTCGGGTGCTACCGCATCACTTAATCTTGTTGCTTACTCTTATGGCGAGCGTTATATAAGTGAAGGCGATGTAATTGTGGTATCGGAAATGGAGCATCACGCTAATATTGTGCCGTGGCAGCTATTATGCCAGCGTAAAGGTGCAATTTTGAGGGTTCTTCCGTTTGATGAGAATGGCGAGTTGCGTATCGATTTGATAGATGAAATAATAACATCGGATGTTAAAATTGTAGCTGTTACCGAGGTGTCGAATGTGTTAGGTACTCGTAATGATATAAAATTCCTAGCTACTAAGGCGCATGCGGTTGGCGCTATCATAGTTGTTGATGGTTGTCAAGGTGTGGTGCACGGAGGGGTTAATGTCGTTGATTATGATTGCGACTTTTATGCTTTTAGTGGACATAAACTATATGCCCCAACAGGTGTAGGGGTGCTATATGGAAAGGCAGAACTTTTAGAGGGTATGCCTCCGTTCTTAGGGGGGGGAGATATGGTTGAAAGGGTATCTTTTGAAAATACCACCTATGCCGAACTACCTCTAAAATTCGAGGCAGGTACAACACCATATATCGAGGCAATAGCATTAGGCGAAGCTATCCGATTTGTTGAGTCGTTGGGTTTTGATGCTATCGCTAAGCACGAGTATTTAATGCTAACGGAACTAACAGATAAACTTACTAAGATTGAAGGCGTAACAATATATGGGAATAGTGCAATAAAATCGCCCATTATTTCGTTCAATGTCGAGGGAGTTCATCCATATGATTTAGGTATGATACTAGATAAGATGGGGGTAGCAGTACGCACAGGTAGTCATTGTGCAGAGCCTATTATGACCCATTATGGGGTAAGTGGAATGGTGCGTGCATCTTTAGCACTATATAGTAACAGTGAGGATATAGATAACTTTATAAATGCAACTGTTAAGGCCGTTGCGATGTTAAAATAGGGGGTATGTTTATAGTTATTGAGGGACTTGATGGGGCTGGAAAGTCTACACAAGTAGCCATGATTCGTTCGGAGTTAAAATCTAGGGGGATAGATAGTGAATATCTCCATTTCCCCAGGTTTGATGCGCCAATTTTCGGAGATATGATAGCACGTTTCTTACGTGGTGAGTTTGGTTCAGCAGGGGAGGTTAATCCTTATCTTGTTGGCCTTCTTTATGCTGGTGATAGGGCAAATGCCTCGTCGATGATACAGCAGTGGCTTGATAGCGGGAAGAGTGTGATAGTTGATAGGTACCTATTTTCGAATATAGCTTATCAGTGCGCTAAGATTGGGGGCACGGATGAGCGTGAGAATCTGCGCGAGTGGATTTTTGATTTAGAGTATAATAAGTATGGTATTGTTAAACCCGATTTATCTATCTTTTTAGATGTTCCATTTGGGTTTACTCAGAAAAAATTGGCCGAGCAGCGTGATGGAGATGATAGGGAGTACCTAAAGGGGGGCTCTGATATTCACGAGGCATCATTAACCCTACAACAACAGGTTAGAGAGGTTTATATTAACGAGGCAGCAAGAGAGGATAGCGAGCTTGTTGTAATTGATTGCGCAACAGATGATGGAGATATGTTACCTGCGCAACAGATATTCGAGAAGATAATGTTACTGATAGGAAATATACTAAAATAATCAAACAACTAATTAAAACTAAAAATGAGAAAAAGATTTGGATTACTGCTCTCTTTAGCATTAATGCTATTTGCAGTGAGTGTTCAGGCTCAACAGGCAGAACCTCTTCCAATCGACCCAGCTGTAAGAATGGGTACATTGGAAAACGGAATGAAGTACTACATTTACAAGAACAACAAACCAGAAGGGTTAGCAGATTTTTATATCGTGCATAATGTAGGTGCGATTGAAGAAGAGGATCATCAAAATGGTCTAGCTCACTTCCTTGAGCATATGGCTTTTAACGGTACAGAAAATCTTCCAGGTAAGATGTTACTTGATTATCTTCAAGCTAACGGTATAGAGTTTGGACGTGATATTAATGCTTTTACTGCTACCGATATTACTAGCTACATGATTATGAATGTACCTATGGTGCGCGAGGGTCTTCTTGATACTGCAATTATGGCTATTGCCGATTGGTCGGGTGGTGTTGCTCTCGAGCATGAGGAGATTGATGCCGAGCGTGGTGTTATTCTTGAAGAGAGACGCACAATTAACACTGTTCGTCGTCGTATTATGTTGGCAAATATGGTAGAGCTATTCAATGGTTCAAAATATGCCGAGCGTGACGTTATTGGCCCAGTTGAGGTGCTAAAAAACTTCAAATATCAAGATATTAAAGATTTCTACAAACAGTGGTATCGTCCAGATCTTCAAGCCGTAGTTATTGTTGGAGATATTGATGTTGATCAGATAGAGGCAAAGGTTAAAAAGGTGATGGGTGCTATTCCTGCACATGCTAATCCTACCCCTAAAACAAAGCATATTATACCAGCTCGTACCGAGGATAAAGCGATTATTATATCTGATCCAGAGAATACATCTAGTTCGGTTATGATAACTAACATTGTGCCTGCATTCGATCCAGCGATGAATATTACAGCTTTCTCGATTGTAAAAGGTATTATTACTAATATCGTATCATCGGTTATTTCCGAGCGTGCTTCTGATATAGCTAAACAGGCAGATGCTCCATTTATTTCAGCTAGCTTAGGGCGAATGAATTTTACTCCTCATAATGATGCCGTTATGGCGCAGATTATTGCTACTAATGGAACACTTCCACGTGCTACGGAGGCGTTCACTAAAGAGCTTAATCGCCTTTATAAGTATGGTGTAACAGATGATGAGGTTGCTCGTGTCGTTAAGAATCTACAAACAGCTGTTCAGAATGCTTACGATAACCGTGCAGATAGAAAAACTAAGGATATCGCTGATGTTATCAAAGATAACTACACTGATAATACACCAATCCTTACTCCCGAAATGGAGTATCAAATCTATTCGCAGATGTTATCAAGTATCAATGCTCAGGTTGTTAATCAAATGCTTCCTACTTTCTTCCCACAGGGTAACGTTCTAGTTTCTGCTATCGTTCCAGGTGCAGAGGGGAGTGTTAAACCTACCGAGAGCGAGATTTTAGCTGCTTATACTGCTGGTATGACAGCAGAGGTTGAGGCTCCTAAGGTTGTTAAGATTGATAGACCACTTATCGAGAAAGAGCCTAAGCCACGTAAGATTAAAAAGAGCTCGAAAGATGCTCTAGGTAACACTGTTTGGACTCTAAAGAATGGCGCTAAAGTTGTAATTAAGCCTACCGATTTCCGTGCCGATGAAGTTGTA
>CAYJHM010000015.1:0-21824 GCA_964369935.1 uncultured Rikenellaceae bacterium | reverse complement strand
ATAGTTCGATGATATCGAAAAGAACTCGTCTTGAGATAATCTCTTTTATTGTGATAATAAATCCCTCAACAATATCTTTGTAGGGCGTATTATTAAACTCAATGCCCTGCATAAGCGATGCAGCAGGAGGCTCGGTAATGATCACCCCTAGCGTGCTATCACCATTCTGTGAAATTACAGTCAATTCGTTAGCAATATGGTTAGCCTCGTCAATAAACGGGTATCCCTTTTGCGTGCACTGATTTACTCGCTCGATTAGTTTACTACCCCTATGGCTACTCTCTTGGAATATCACCTTTAGTACCCTTGGCTTGTTGTGAAGCTCTACAAGGTACTCTGCACTATACTTATCTGCTGATAAGAGTTCGGCATTACTTCGTTCGATTTTTAGTGAACGGAAACTATCTTTATTCGAGCAAATTGCATCATCTATTGCGTGAAGTGTAATCTTATCCATAATTAAAACTCTTGATTAATAGTTAATGTGCCTATTTGAAGGATAGAGGTGAGCCTATCAAGCGAGGTGTTATATGCCATAGCTTTAAGAGGTTCGTTGTACTCTCTATCTAATATTTTACTTATCGATTTTCCCAAAAGCGAGGGTAGGGTAGAGGATAGGTTATATAATAGTACCCCATTTCGTATATCTTTTAGTTGCTTATCGCACGAGGGGAATAGTATTGAGTTATCGTTTGTGGTTATGCTACCACCAATGTGAATATTACTTAAAATCACACTGCCATCACTCTTTAACGACTTAATCTTATCGGCAATAGCACGCAGTTCGTCATCGGTAGCATCTGTTGCTGCACCATCGGTTAAATTTGTTATCATAGCAACCGAATAGGCCTCACCACGCAAATTTAACCAATCAGACACTTCGCTATAAGCACGATTTAAGGCCGAATATAGTGGAGTTGTTTGTGTAGGGCATATATCTACTATCTCGAAAGCAGTACGTATATGTTCTTTTACTACCCCCTGCACCTGAATAGAGCGTTTATATGTTCGTTTAGGTATGCGTTGATCTATTATCTCATTTATCGATGCGTAGCTTTTACCATTATTTACTAAATCACCAATTATCGAAGTTATACCCTCGCCGTTATAGCCGAAAATCATAATATCAAAGTAATTTTTATACTCACCACCTCTATTACAGCAGTATATATATTCGGTGATTGCTATATTTACAATCTCGGAGATTATATCACTTTTACGCCTCAGGTTATTCTCGAAAAAGACCCTCTCCTCTAGCGAACTAGACATATCCACCAGGTAGCAGATAAGTGCTCTATTGGTTGTAGTAATTGGCTTCATAAATTAGGTTTAGGTTATACTTATTTTATCTATTAACTACTCTCGGTAGTCGGTAACATCCATATCTTTTCTATTATCAGGATTAAATGTGAATAGTTGCTTTGTCGATTCTGCACCAAAACGCATATTCGATATGTTAAAGGTTATACGTGTGCTCTCTCTACTGATATATGATAGCTTAACAAGCTCGTCCTTATCGTTGAAATATATATCATACACTTCGGCTACATACTCGCGCGAGGAGATGTTTCGTTGTGCTTTCCGTTCAAGTTTATATCGGGTTAGTCCCGAACTCTCCTTACTCTCCAGTGTTAGTATATATTCTAAATTATGCTCAATCCATTTGAATATATCTGTTACCCTATCATCTTCGGGTTTAATATGCTCGATATCTAATTTTGCTCGCTTTCGGTTAAATATATATCTTACTCCACGGTACTCGTAAATCTCTAACTTATCGCCTTCGCTTAAATATACTGCACCCTCGCCAAAAGATATAAACCCCTCGGCGGTTGGTGATTTGTAGTTAAACGACACGTTAGGTGAGTTTGACAACTTCTCCATAAAATTATAGAGAGCACCCTCCTTTTGTGTAGTGCTCGAACTGAAGAGCACCACACAAACAATCAAGAGTATATATCTATATCCTTTTACGAGCATAAGGGTTATTGATTATTGAATTGGTTATTGTCTAAATCGTAGAGTAGTAATTCAAGCGAACTTAAATCAGTTATCCTAACCTCTCTTGGTTTACTACCTTGAGGTTTACCAACCACTCCAGCCTTCTCTAATTGATCCATAATACGCCCTGCACGATTAAAACCTAGCGAGAAGTTACGCTGAATAGTTGAGGTAGAACCCTGCTGATTTGTTACCACATATCTAGCAATCTCGTCGAATAGGGCATCTCGTTTTGATAGTACCGCACTACTATTATCATCTCTCTCATTACCTTTGTCAGGCACATATTCAGGAAGAATCATAGGTGAACCAAATCCTGTTTGATCTCCAATAAATTCAGCTATCTGCTCAATCTCAGGCGTATCAACAAATGCACACTGTACACGTGTAACCTCGCCGCCAACCGATACAAGCATATCTCCTCGACCTATTAGTTGGTTTGCCCCTGTTGTGTCAAGTATAATTTTCGAATCTACCGAGGTCATCACTCTAAAGGCTATTCTAGCTGGGAAGTTTGCTTTAATCACACCAGTAATAACATTAACAGCAGGTCGCTGAGTAGCTATGATAAGGTGAATACCAACTGCACGAGCTAGCTGCGCAATACGTGATATTGGGGTCTCTATCTCTTTGCCTGCTGTCATAATAAGGTCAGCAAACTCGTCGATAATTACCACTATATACGGCATAAATCGGTGCCCTTTATTTGGATTGAGCCTACGATTACAGAATTTAGTGTTATACTCCTTGATGTTCTTCATACGAGCAAGTTTCAGTAGTTCGTAACGCTCGTCCATCTCCATACATAGGGAGTTTAATGTATAAATAACCCTTTGTGTGTCTGTTATGATAGATTCAGGCTCATCCTCCATTTTAGCTAAGTAGTGGTTCTCTAACGAGGTGTATAACGAAAGTTCTACCTTTTTAGGATCGACCATCACAAATTTAAGCTCAGATGGGTGTTTCTTGTAGATAAGCGAGGTGATTATAGCATTTAGTCCTACCGATTTACCTTGCCCTGTTGCTCCAGCAACAAGGATATGAGGCATCTTGGCAAGGTCTATTACAAAGTTATTATTCTGAATAGTGCGCCCTAGTACAATAGGTAAGTCGGCTGTACTATCCTGAAATGCCGATGAGGTGATTGCCGAGTACATCGAAACAACCTCTTTATTCTTATTGGGAACCTCGATACCAATTGTCCCTTTTCCTGGCATAGGGGCAATAATTCTGATACCCAAGGCAGATAAGCTTAATGCTATATCATCCTCTAGGTTCTTAATTTTAGATATACGAACTCCAACAGCAGGTACAATCTCGTAAAGAGTAACAGTAGGTCCAACAGTGGCACGAATACTACTAATCTCAATCGAGAAGTTGCGTAGAGTGGTTAAAATCCTCTCTTTATTCTCTTGAATCTCAGCCTCGGTTATCTTAACCGTAGCATGCCTATCCTCAAGAAGATTAATAGGAGGCATCTTATATCGTGATAGCTCTAGAGTAGGATCGTATAAATTCTGATCTATCTCCTCAGGCGATAGAGCTTCGCTCTGACCCTCAATTATCTTGTTACCACTGCCCTTACTTTGGATTAGATTACTATCGCCGCCAACAACAATCTCAAACTGCTCGCTATTCATCTCCTCACGTGGAGTGCCTGCACGCTCTCGCTCGTCATCGGTTGCTATACTAAAAGAAAACGGAACCTCCTCTTTCGGTTGTGTAGTAGTAGGTTCTACCTCCTCTTTAGGTTGCTCGATAGTAAGTGCTACATCTTTCTTAACGGGTTGCTCTTTAACCACTACCTCTTTAGTTACCACCTCCTTGATAACCGTTTCTGTCTCTTCTAATACTTTAACCCTTTCAGCCATAGCCCTATCAGCAATAGTACGTCTTGGTTTAGATGATGGAGTCAGTTCGCCAGTTGATGGGTCTAATTTCCACTCTCTCTTCTTCTCTGGGCTCTCTTCAGTTAGCTTCTCATCTACGCTCTCAAGTTCCGACAGGGTAGTTGAGTTTAACATCTCCTCTATTTTACTATCTGATTCTAGTGATGGGTTTGATGCAGGTTGAGTAGATACTTTCTTTTTCCCCTTACGCCCCGAGAATATGAATGTAAGAGCATATATCACAGCCTTATATATATTTTCGAATAGGATAATACTCTTTGGGAAGGTGTATAGCGACCAAATAAATAGCACTACTATTAATAGCAGATATCTGCCTGCTATACCTAGGTAGCTATCAAGAATTTTATTCATTGCTAATCCAAAACCACCTCCTAGTGATGTTCTAAATATGTCAGCCATCGATTCGGGTGCAGCTAGAGTGGCAAATGTAGACCAGATAACCATACCAGTAACTACCGATAACGATACTCGAATAAATAAATAACGTTTACGGTAGATTAGAAATAGCGAAAGGAATATTGCTGAAATTGGTAAAAGTATTCCAAAAATACCAAACCAATCGCTAATTATTAATGAGGCAATCTTAATTCCTAAGGCACCCGTGTCGTTTATCAAGGCATCGCTCGATAGTGGTTCAGAGCTAAGTAGTGCCGATTGATCCACTTTCCAAGTTAATATATAGTCAAACGATGCTATTATCGAGTAGACAGAGATAGCCACAATAGTTATAACTGCTATTACCGATAAAAGTCTGCTACCCATATTATTGCCACTGCCCTTAGGGGTAGTAGAAGTAGGTTGTTTGCTTACTCTTTGCGCAGTAGTAGTTTTAGGTGTTGCCTCTTTTTTAGGTGCTGTTTCTCTCTTTGGTGCTGCTGCTGGACTCTTCTTTTGTGCAGGCTCATCTGTTGATGTTGCCGCACGTGCCGATGATGTTGCACTAGCACGCGAGTTAGACGAACTTCTCTTTTTTTCAGAGTAGTTATCAAGTAACGAACTACCAGAGTTCCCTTTTGGAGTTTTTGGTGCAGCAGGTTCGCTATTTTTCGCCCCGCCAGCAATTCGAGTAGTCTTTGCGGTACTTGTAGTTGCTGCACGTGGTCTGCTTATATTATTTTGCCTTTTTTGAGGCTCTTTCTCTTGTTGTGTCATTTATTTAGATCTTATATTTTAGTTGTTTAAATCTCTCGTTTATCATTTCAATATACTCACTGTCATTTAGCGAGCTTAGTATAGTTACTTCTTTGGTTTTCTCTGAACTGCTTAGAAGAGAATACTCTTCTAATTGTGATTTTACCCTGCGGGCAACCGCCTTAGCCGAATCAATCACCTTAACACCTCTATCTCCTATTATCTCCTCCATTATGGGGGTTAAAAATGGATAGTGTGTACATCCTAGAACTATTATATCTACCCCTTTCCCGATAAGTGGTTCGATATAACTTGTAAGTAGCGAACGGCACTCTTCGGTGTTCTCCATCCCCTGCTCAACTATCTCAACTAACCCCTTACCCGAGAGCTCGTATAAGGATTTACCCTCACCATAAAGCCCCTTTAGGCGCATAACTTGGTTCGATTCGATAGTACTTTCTGTTGCCATCACTGCAACAATGCCGCTTTTTGATTGTTCGAAAGCGGGCTTAACCGCGGGCTCTGTTCCCACAAATATTATATCTTCAAATTTATCTCGTAACTCCTTGATAGCGTTAGTAGTTGCTGTATTACAGGCAACAACAACTAGTTTTATTTCTTGTTGGCGGAGAAACTCAACAACTGATACACTCAGCTCTATAATCTCCTGCTTACTTCTGCCACCGTATGGGCAGTGCGCACCATCTGAAAAATAGATAACCTCTTCATACGGCAAGAGAGCAACTATCTCTTTAAGAATAGTAACTCCCCCAATACCAGAATCAAATACAGCTATCTTTTTACACATAGCATTATGTTAAAATAACTTACAGCCCTAATGTAATAGGGCTGTAAGCCTAAATCTCAGTTTATTATTAAAATTATTCAACAACCCAAGTGTCGCCACTATTTAGTAGGTCGTCCATACATTTTATTTTCGAATGTGCTACTACATCCTCAACCTGATTCTTTAAGTTTAGTTCGTATGTTGTATCTTCTACCGAACGAATAACTCCTAAAGCAACTGGGAAATGAGGTGCTTTCATACTAGCTAGCATCATATGTACTCCGGCATCTGGATTTTTTGCATCGTGAACAAGGATATTATCTTTTGTCCAACCCTCCTCGCCAAGAGTAACAACTTTAAGGTTAAGGCCATCAAGCACTAAGCCCTTATCTTTGTTCTTACCAAATATCATTGGCTCGCCGTGACGTAGAACAATTGTTCTGTCTGCTCGTACACTACGCTCCATAAATACATCGTGTGTTTTATCGTTAAAGATAACACAGTTCTGCATAATTTCAGTAACTGATGTTCCATCATGACGGGCAGCTGCTACAAGAGCCTGAACAGTTAATTCGATATCTACATCTAATGATCTTGCAAAGAATGTTCCCCTTGCTCCAAGAACCAGCTCACCAGGGGTGAAAGGGTGCTCGAAAGTACCATAAGGAGAGGTCTTTGTTACTATACCTAGAGGCGATGTTGGTGAATATTGCCCCTTAGTTAGACCATAAATCTCGTTGTTGAACAGTAAGATATTTAGGTCGATGTTACGACGAATAGCGTGAATGAAGTGATTACCTCCAATTGCTAGTGCATCACCATCACCCGATATTTGCCATACAGACAGTTTAGGGTTAGCTGCTTTTACACCTGTTGCAATAGCTGCTGCTCTACCGTGAATACCATGAAATCCAAAGGTTTTCATATAGTAAGGGAAACGAGACGAGCAACCGATACCCGAAACAAATGTGAAGGTCTCTTTCTCGTATCTAGGATCTTCAGCAATAAGCGGAAGTGCCTTTTGTACTGCGTTAAGAACAGCGTGGTCACCACAACCAGGACACCACTTAACCTCTTGGTCACTCTTAAAATCTTTTGGAGTGAACCTCAAATTTGATATATTATTCATACTATCTCTATTCAAACAATTTTGCGATATTCTCTTTTAACTCTACGATTGTGAAAGGCTGCCCTTGTATCTTGTTGTACTGAAGGAAGTTATATTGTTGGAAATTCATACGTAGGTAGTTAGCTAACTGACCTGCATTGAGCTCGCATACAACAATCTTTTTGTACTTAGATAATATTTCGCCTAGGTTCTTAGGTAGAGGGCTTAGGTAGCTAATGTGGCAAAGAGAAACATCTTTTCCATCCTCGCGTAGCTCCTCGATAGCTGATATTAGGTGACCATAAGTACCTCCCCAGCCAATAACTAGCAGTTCGCCACCATCTTGCGAACCAATAACATCTTGTTCAGGGATAAAATCTGCAACTCTATCAACCTTCTCTTGACGTAGCTTAACCATCAATTCGTGGTTATGAGGATCATGAGACACTGTACCAATTCCATCCTTTTTCTCAAGACCACCTATACGGTGCTGAAGACCCTTAACGCCTGGGAATGCCCAACGACGAGCTAAACGCTTCTCATCACGAGTGTAAGGGTAGAATGGAGCATCGCCTTCCTCACGTGGCCCCTCAACAGGAGGCGTGATAGTAGGATAACTGCTCATTGCTGGAATTTTCCAAGGCTCAGAACCATTAGCAACAAATGCATCGGTTAAAAGCATTACAGGAGTCATATGCTCCATTGATATTTTACTAGCATAGAATGCCTTGTCAAAACAATCAGAAGGTGTATTAGCCGACATAACAACCATAGGGCACTCGCCATTACGTCCCCAAAGAGCTTGATAAAGATCCGACTGCTCGACCTTAGTAGGTAGACCAGTAGATGGGCCTCCACGCTGAACATCAACTATAACAAGAGGAAGCTCGGTAATAACAGCTAATCCTAATGCCTCAGATTTAAGAGACAGTCCAGGGCCAGAGGTTGTAGTAACAGCAAAGTTCCCGGCGTAAGCAGCACCGATAGAGGTACAGATACCTGCAATCTCGTCTTCTGCTTGTAGGGTCTTAACACCTAAATCACGACGCTTAGCAAGGTACTCTAAGATACCAGTAGCAGGAGTGATAGGGTAAGAGCCACAGAATAGTGGACGGCCTGATTTTTCGCTAGCAGCAATTAAACCCCAAGCGGTAGCCTCGTTTCCGTTTACACTACGGTAGCGGCCAGGCTCGCTCTTAGCTTTAGCAACTTTATATATATTAGAGAATGTGTGAGTATTAGCAGCGTAGTTAAAACCAGCAGTTAGCACTAACTTATTCGCCTCGGCAACAGCAGGAAGCTTTTTGCCGAATTTTTTATCTATAAAGTACTCAGTAAATGTAAGAGGTTTGTCGCACATAAAGTAGCAGATACCCAGTGCAAACATATTCTTACATTTAAGAACAGATTTAGCATCAATCTCAACTTCAGCACAAGCAGCCTTAGTCATCGAGGTGATAGGAGCCATTACAATGTTATAACCAGTTAGGTTAAGCTCAGCAAATGGATCTTTTGTTTTAAACCCTGCACGCTCGATATTTTTCTCGGTGAAGCTATCGGCATTAACAATAATTGTAGCAACCTTTTTTAACCAAATATGATTGGCTATAAGTGCAGCTGGGTTCATTGCAACTAAGATGTCGCAGTAATCACCTGGTGTGTTTACTTTTTTGCTTCCAATGTGCACCTGAAAACCAGATACACCACTCACAGTTCCTTGAGGAGCACGAATCTCCGCAGGGTAGTCTGGGAAAGTAGAGACTCCGTTACCTAGATAGGCAGAGGTCTCGGTAAAAAGTGTTCCTGTCATCTGCATACCATCACCCGAATCACCTGAGAAACGGATAACGATATCCTCCACCACTTTTTCGATTCTATCCATAATTTTTTAGTCTAGTTAGGCATCAATTAAGATACCCTCAAGTTTTTATTTCTCCAAATTTTACTCTGGAGGTTGATTCTTCATACAATACTATTTCATGCGGCGAAGAGCTAGACAACTGTAACTAACACCGAACATATAAGATATATAAAAAAACACCCCTAAACATACCTCAGCCCAGAATTACACACAATTTACCAACCCCTTATCCCCAGCGAGGGGCACCAGCAAAAGTCACTCATAACGTTTTTGTTAAGATTGACGGTTCAAAACTAATAGATTATTTTCTATTCTCCAAACAATTTTGCAAAAAGTTATAATTTTTTTTTTAATCCTCTTCATTATCGCACAAAAAATCATTAATATCTATTTCAAACATCTTACCCTCTTCAAAAGCAAAAGTGCGTGATGGGTGTCGCTCGATGACTGATATATCGTGAGTTGCGATAGCTATACTTGTACCTCTTGATGCAATCTCAGCAAACAGTTCCATAACCTCTTCTGTAGCCCCAAAATCGAGATTACCAGTAGGCTCGTCGGCTAGTATTAGCTCGGGGTGGTTAATAAATGCTCGCCCAATAGCTAAACGCTGTTGCTCGCCTCGCGAGAGGTGATGCGGTCTTTTAAATGATTTATGTTTAAGGTTCACTAAGTCAAGTGTTTGAGATATGCGCTGCTCTATATCAGCACTTCTTCGCCAACCAGTTGCTCTAAGTGTAAACTCTAGATTATCGTGTAAATTTCTATCTGGTAGTAACTGAAAATCCTGAAATACGATACCTAATTTACGGCGCAGGTATGGAATTTTTGATGTGGTAAGCTTATTTAGGTCGTACCCCACAACTCGCCCCTTACCACTATACAACGGAATTTCGCCATATAGTGCCTTTAGTAACGAGCTCTTACCGCTACCAATCTTTCCTATCAGGTAAATTAACTCTCCTTTAGCTACATCGAAACTTACATTAGTAAGAACAATATCAGCAGATGAACCTCTGCGTCGCCCACGTGAGTGACATACCGATACATCATATAATGAAATTACACTCTCCATATTATCTCTTTTTTCTGTTTTTGTAGTGACGTGAAGTTCCCTTTACGCCATAACCAATTGAATCTCCTATCTCTATTATCCTGTCAAATAGCCTCTTATCTTGTATCTCTAAGCAATCTTCACTTATAGGCTTGTTTTCGTATAATTTATATTGCGAACGAATAGTTGTAGGGGTAATATTTGGCATTATAACATTCGCCCCTGCATATAGCGCCTTCTCTCGCCCTAATGGGTTAATGGCTTGAAGTGCTGTTGTTGCTGCAATATTTATTGTAGGCATTAAAATTCGCAATGTAGCAACCATACGTATTGTCATATCAAATCGTTCTTGTTTGCTCCACAGTTTATCTCTATGCGTATATAGTGGTGTGCTATGATGCTCTAAATATGGACCCATTCCGCACATATCTATATCCATTTTCTTTAAAAATAATAGGTCGTTCACTAAATCCTGCTTGCTCTGCCAAGGAAGACCTATCATAACACCAGTACCCACTTGATACATCTGATTGCGTAACGCTTCAAGAGCTTTAAGCCTTGTATCAAACGAGTGGAGAGCATCATTTGGATGAATCTTATTATATAGCTCCCTATTGCTTGTCTCAATACGTAAGAGGTATCGTTCGGCTCCAGCTTTGAACCATTCACGATAAGTATCTTCGCTCTGCTCGCCAAGTGATAGGGTGACACCTAACTCGCCGCCACTCATTCTCTTTATTTGAGTAAGTAAACGTGTGATACGTTTTGTGAACGAGCTTGAGATAACCTCGCCAGCTTGAATAGCTATACTTCCATAATTATTATCGTAAGCGTATTTAGCAGCAGCAAGTACCTCTTCGTCGCTTAGATTATAACGGCTAACGGTTAAATTATCCCTACGTATGCCGCAGTATAGGCAGTTTTTAATGCACTCATTAGATAGCTCGATAAGGCCACGCAGATAGGTGACACTACCAACATAATCGATTTTTGTGGTGTGCCCTCGTTCTATAAGGCTCTCATCTTCTAGTAGTAGATACTCTATCTCCTCTCTTTCGTACTTCATTTTTATATCTAAATATATGCAATATTATAATTATCTACCTGAATGAGGTTAAAACGATACTCCCTTTGCTGATAGTATAACGTCGCGTAACTTTCTGCTATATTCATCTCTTTAATTGTGAACATAGTTGCAAATTCAATATCCGCCCTACCAAATAACTTGTATGCCGCCTCTTTAACACCCCAAGCAATAGCTATACCTTCAGGGGTGAGTAACGAAAGCTCCTCGGGTGATAGAAATCTGTTCTGAACCCTCGAAAAATCCCTGTCGCATCGTTCAATGTCGATACCGCACTCCTCATCACTGATATATACAGCTACTAAATCGCCACTATGTGATATTGACACCCTCTTATTACTACCAATAAGGCAGGGTGCACCAATTTTGCTATATGTTGTAGTGACCTCAGCACCCAACATCTTTTGTATGATGGCACGAGAGGTAAGCCACTCGCTCTTGCGGTGTGGCGAACCTATCCTGTTATATATCTCAATCTCTTCGGCGTTTAGAGTTACCCTTGAAAGTAACTTTTCAAGATTTTTTACGATACTACATATATAAATGTTCCCTTTAGGGGTCTCTCTAGTTAGTCTCATTATCCGAAGTAATCTTTTCAACCCTTACCCTGTCAATACGATGCCTGTCTGTGCTAATCACAGTTAAACGCACCTCGTTGTTAAAAGTAACACTTGAACCAACTTTTGGGAAATCTTGAAGTAACTCTACAATCAAACCTGCAACCGTATCTATTTCGGTTGATAGATTCTCAAATAACTCTTCATCTATATCAAACATCTCGGCAAATTCGCCCATTGTGCATTTACCCTCAACAATATATGCACCATCAGCAAGGGCTTTAGGAGTACTATCCTCCTCTTCCTCGTCGAACTCGTCATCTATCTCGCCAACAATTTCTTCTAGCACATCCTCTAAAGTTGCAAGGCCAAGGGTCGAACCATACTCATCAACCACGATAGCCATATGCTCTTTTTTTGATTGGAATTTAAGAAGTAGCTTATTTACAGCCATTTCGTTATTGGCAAATAGTGGCGAATATATATCTTGATGCCAGTCGTATTGCTCGCACCCTAAGTGAGGTAGCATATCTTTGAGGTGGATAATACCTTGAATATTATCGCTATTACCCTTAAAAACTGGGATGCGAGAGAATCCAGATTCAAGAAATAACTCTTTCACTTGACTAAAACTCGAGTTGTAATCAATCATCACTATCTCTGTACGGTGACACATAATATCTTCAACGGCAGCATTTGCAAACCTAGCCATACCCGAAAGAATACGTTTCTCCTCTTCGGTATTAACTTTAGACACAATCTCAACTGCATCCGACAGCTCCTCCATTGATATCGGTTTATCGCTATGCAGTTGCTTCGAGTAGCTACTATTTCTTATAGTTACTAAGATTCGCGAAATAGGGTAGAATATCCACAATATAGATACCACCTTTAAATAGAATGCCCCAGTTATTCCTCTCTTGTAATACTGAAATGTTATCGATGGTAGTAGATGAACAAATAGTACAATAGCCGTTGATGTGGCAGCAATAATAATAATTGCTGCAAGCCATAGCGGTTCGAAATCGAACCCCTCGCCACTAGATAAACCATTTATTACAGTATACAGCATAAGGTAACAAATCATAACTGTAAGTATTGTGCGTAGTTGCATCATACCTAGTTTAATCTCCTCCCTGTGCCGATAAATATAGCGTAGGCGTTTGCTGTTTTTAGCCCTATGTGGTTCTTGTTGTGGCTCTTCAAGTGATTTTATTGCCATCTCAAGAGACGACACAATATGTGCTGCTATTGTGGCTAATATCAATAGCAGCAAAATTAAATTATCTTCGTTCATTATTGGTTATTATAGTTATAAACAATTACCCTTTTTACATCTGGATGTAGCGAGTGCTCCACAGGACAGCTTTTAACGGCAGCCTCGATTAAGCGTTTGTGGCGAGGCTCGTAATCGTGAGGAAAATTTATAGTTAGATGTATTTCACCTATACGACGAGGCTCTGTTTGCATTATTTTAGTTGTCTCTATCACTGTTCCGTCAATATCGAAGCCGTGTGTTTTAGCAGCCATACCTATGATAGTAAGCATACACGAACCTAAAGCAGCTGTCACCATATCAGTAGGCGAAATACTTTCACCTTTACCATTATTATCGGTAGGTGCATCAGTAATAACTACTCCACCTGATTGAAGATGAGTAATTTCGGTGCGTAGATCTCCTCTATAAACTGTCTTAAGTGTTGCCATAATTGTAAAATTTTATAAAATTAAATGTTAAGTGCTCCAAATTTAGTTATTTTTTTTTAATTATTCTCAATTCGTAATAAAAAAATAGCAATTTGCGAGCAAAAGATTATGTTTTTAATAAAATAGTATTAACTTTGTGCAACGATTTAATGATCGGGCGTGTCTAAGTAATAAAAGGGTAAGCCTTTTCGTTATTTCCTATAAAGGGGTGAGGTGTAGTGTTTGCGTGCTTATTGTTCCTTTATAGGGTTTGTTAAACTTAATACATTGGGTTATGAGGGTGTTCAGATTGATATTTTTAACTGTTCTTTCAGCTTTTGCTGTTAGTTCGGTTGTGTTAGCTCAAAATTTTGATGATGAGCTATATATAAGACGAGGTAAAATTGAACCGAAAAAGGAGAGTAGTTCGGTAGCATCCGTAAGTGCTCAGCCAACAACTCGTAGTGTAAGCCAAAGTAGCAGTAACCAATCTACTTCTACTGGTGTAATCGCTAAAGAGATGGAGATGTTCGATGAGAGTAGCAATAACAGTTCGCAGTATGATAACCAGCAAGGAGAGAGCTCTGAAGAGGGTTACTATCCAGGTATGTTTGAGGATGCCGTTAATATGTCGCTTGATAATGCTTATGAAGAGCGCAAACGTCAGCGCGACGAAGAGTACGCAGATGTTCAGGTACTAATCGTAGCATCATGGTCGCCTGTGTGGTTCCATTCGCCGTGGGGGTATGGGCACTATTATTCGCATTATAGCCCGTTCTATTCACCATTCCATGGATTCTACGATCCGTTCGATCCATTCTACTCGTATGGTTGGGGTTGTAGCTGGCAGTACGGCTATCACTACCATCATCATAATATGTATTGGTATGGTTCGCCATATCGCAGATACCATAATTGTTACTCATATTATAGGCCTCATCACCATCATAACCATCACTATAGTTATGGTCATAGGTATGCTCCTAGATATAAATATAACGACAAAAATAGCGTACGTAGTAGCAGTTATAGGGGTGCAGGTGAAATTGTTGGAACATCAATGTCGTTAGGCGGTGGTTCATATAACAGGGGTACTCGCGGTGGTTCAACAGTTGGAGTATCGTCGTACAATTCGGCTAGTTCAAGGTTACAAGCTCCTCGTGGCAGTAGCTACAATACATCTTCTAGGGTTAGTTCAACTAAGAACGAAGGTACAACATCTAGTAGAAATTCAGGGCAATATAATCGTAGCTCAAATAGCTCGTCAAATAGTTCATATAATCGCTCTAATGTATCAACATCTACTCGCTCAAGCAGTAGCAGTTCTAGCAGTAGCTCTAGTAGCGGTTCATATAACAGAGGTTCACGAAGTAGTTCAAGTAGTTCAAGCGGTTCGAGTGGAACATCAACTCGTTCCACTTCATCATCAAGCAGCAGAGGTCGTAGGTAACATTTAATTTAGGAATTTATGAATAAATTAAAGATATATTTAACATTGGCGGCATCATTGGTAGTGTCGCTCGGGTTTGGTCAGTCGTTAGAAGATCTGTACTCTTTATCTTTTAAAAGTAGGGTAGAGGGAACAGCTCGTAGTGCAGCTATGGGTGGAGCTTTCACATCGTTGGGGGCTAACTTATCATCTATCAATATCAATCCCGCTGGATTGGGTATGTATCGCTCTTCGCAGGTGGGTATGACTCTAGGTCTTCATACTAGTAGTAACAAAACAGAGGTTTTTGATAATGTAAATAACACTCTTTACGATACCTTTAAAAATAATAAAGTTACATTCAGGGCGCAGAATTATGGCGCAGTGATAAATCTACTACATAATCCTCGTAGTTCGGGTTTGGTATCTTTTAATGTAGGTTTCTCGTTAGAGTCTACCTCATCATCAGAGATTGACTATTATGTAGAGTCTCCAAGTACAAATATATCTATTGGCGATTACTTTGCAGGTCAGTTATTAGGTGTTAATTCCGATCTTATAGGTAACGATGGTGCTGCGGATAAGTATGCTATTTATCGTAACTCTTCTACCAGTTTATGGGGAGGTATTATGGCATACAATAATTTTGTTGTCAGCCCCGTAGCTAACACAACTAGTTATAGTGTAGATCCAAGAACTTTATTAGCTTCAGATTACGTTAATCCACAACAACGAATGGTTGTTACTTCCTCTACCGATAATATGATGGTATCGGCTGGTGCTAACATCTCTAATTACCTATATATTGGTGCGTCATTAGGTAGCCGAATTTTCTCTTTAAGTAGAATGAGCGACTACCAAGAGTACGGTGTAGATGGTAATGTGGGCGAACTAGATAACCTTACCTATATTCAACGTAACCATATATCGGGAAGTGCTTTCGATTTTAAGATAGGCGCAACTATCGAGCCGATTGTTGGTCTTAAATTTGGTGTAGCTTATCATGCTCCTACTATCACTACACAGTCGGTAGTAGACGAATTATCAGCCGAGATGTACACCGATTATACTAATGGTGATAACTATTACCAAGAGACACCATACGATGTTTTAGAGTATAACCTAAAGAGTCCACAAGCTCTGCTTTTAGGTGTATCTTATACTATGAGTAGGGCTATACTATCGTTCGATTACCAAAAGAGTTGGTATAACTCTATCGAAGTGTCGGATATGTTGGGTGCTGATGATGTAAATGATATGATATCAAATAACTTCAAGGCTACAGATAGTTATATGATGGGTGCCGAATTTCGTGCAACAAGAGAACTTTACCTACGTGGAGGGTACGCAATTTATGGGTCTCCTTACGAAAGTAAAGAGCTAGATGAATATCTAAAGATGAACACGTTATCTTTAGGTGTAGGTTATAGCAACGGGAATGTTGCGCTTGATTTTGCTTATATAAATTCAAGTTATAGCACTATTCCAATGTTATACTATTCGGGTTATTTTTTCGATCCACTAGTTAATTCTGATGTTATAGTCGAGTCGCCTTCTGAAGTATTTAATAGGGTGTCGCAAGGGATTTATGCTCTTACATTAACCATAAGATTTTAAAATTATATATAACTCAAATATTAGGATACAAACTATAACAGTATGAAGTTTTTCAGAGCAATATTTATGACACTTTGTCTTCTCTGCACAGCCATGGTAATGGTTGGGCAGAGTTTGGTGTGGCATAGTTGCGACGATAAATTATTACTTTTCCATATTTTCGAGCGTCATACCGATAGTGGATGTGGTGCAGGTTGTAGTTGTTGTAAGTATCATTCGGTTGATATTGAGAATGGAGAGGTAGGAGTTAAGGGTGCTCGCTGTAACTGTAGTATCGAGATATTTATATCATCTTTCGAGGTGGTAGAGAGTTCGGAGAGTGTTAATTCCGATGCGTTTGTAGCCGTTATGGATTACAAACTACCTTTTCAGTGTCTGTTTAGCGAGCCAGTAATTAGGTTCAATTATAGCGAGTGGCGAGTCAAGCCACCTCCTTCGATAAACTACGGGGTTCTCCGTGGTCCGCCATATATTGCATAGTAGGAGGGTATTTATTTATAATATCTCTAGTTTTTTGTGTTGCGTGATGTTTAATTTCACGTAACAATAGTTTATGCAATATATATTAAAACGATGAAAAGAAGTTATTTATTTATGCTAATGATAGTATTTAGCATAATGTCGCTTTCAAGTAGTTACGCTCAAAATTTAACAGGTGTTGTTAAAGATTTAGAGGGTAACTCGGTTGAGGGTGCAACAGTATTTTGGGCTGAAACAACAGTAGGCACAATGACAGACTCGGTAGGAGAGTATAAATTAAATAGGGTAAAGGGTTATAATAAATTGGTGTTCGCCTATTCAGGATACGAATACGATACTTTAACGGTTGAGGTAGGCGTTAAACTTATCAATCACACCTTTACAAATAGTTCAATGGGTTTAGATGATGTTACTATCCAAGGACGTCAAAAAGGAAATTTCATAGCTGCAAATGGTATAGTTAAGAATGAAACAATCTCGTTTGCTGGATTATGTAAGATGGCATGCTGTTCGCTGGCGGAGAGTTTCGAAAATTCGGCTGCTGTAACAGTTGGTTATAGTGATGCTATTTCGGGAGCAAGACAGATTAAGATGCTAGGTCTTGTAGGAACATATACTCAAATATTAGATGAAGGTAGACCAATAATGAGGGGATTAAGTGCACCCTATGGCTTAAGTTATACCCCAGGAATGTGGCTTAACTCTATTCAGGTATCTAAGGGTATATCTTCGGTTACTTCAGGTTCAGAGGCTATTACAGGTCAGATAAATCTTGAGTATCGTAAGCCTACAGACGACGAGCGCCTTTTTGTAAATGGTTATATTAACCATGAGTTACGTACAGAGCTAAATGTTTCTTCGGCTATACCAGTATCTAAAGATGGAAAATTATCAACAATATTTCTTTTTCACGGTTCGTTAGATAGCGAGAAGGGTGCTATGGATCATAATGGCGATGGTTTTAGGGATACCCCTAACACTAAGCAGATAAATATAGCTAATCGTTGGTTATATATGGCCGAGTATGGTTTCCAAACACGTGTTGGGGCAAAACTTGTTATCGAAGAGCGTCTGGGAGGCGAAATGGGTTACTCTGATGATATGCGTGATGATATGTTTAAGGGTGTTGGCAGTGCCGATAATGTATATGGGTCATTAATAAAGAATCGAGAGTTTAATACTTACATTAAAATGGGTGCGCCAGTAGGGCGTTCCGTATTTAGCGACGAGAAGAGCGATGAGCTACGTTCAAGTATCGCTTTTGTAGGAGATTTTAATAGTTATAAGCAAGAGTCATATTTTGGTCTTAACAACTACGAAGCAGGAGAGAATAGCATTTTTCTAAATTTAATGTACAATCATTATTTTACTTATAAGTCGCTATTAAAAGTGGGTTTAGCATCGAACATACAGAACATAGACGAGAATTTAGATAATAGCACACCTTGGTTTACAGGTGCAACAGAGCGATTATATGATTTCGATCGTCAAGAGAATATTTCAGGTGCTTATGCAGAATACACATATAGTTCGGATAACTTCTCGGCTATTATAGGTACTCGCGGCGATTATAACTCGTACTATAAAAAGAGTTACTTCACCCCACGTGGTCAGGTTAGGTGGAATGTTACACCAACAACTACTGTGAGGGGTTCGGCAGGTATGGGATACCGCTCAACAAATCTTATAACCGATAACCTAGGAGTTTTAGCTACTGGTCGTCAGTTATCGTTTAAAGAGGGTGATTTCTCTTCTCTTGATAGGCTAGAGGCGGCATTAACAGCAGGTGGAAGTATTACACAAGTATTATCTTTAGTAGGTGATAGGGATGCTACTATAAGTGTTGATTATTTCCGTACGCAGTTTAATAATCAAGTTATTGTTGATTACGAGTACGTACCTAGTGCTGTTACCCTATACAATAGTGATAAGAGCTCGTACACCAATAATTACCAGATAGATTTTATGTGGACTCCAACTGATAGAATAGAGGTGTTTGCTACCTATCGTTATACAAGCTCATCAATGACTCTCGACCGTCCTGATGGCTCGTTTGTTGAGGTAGAGCGTCCGTTAGTACCGCGATTCAAGACTCTCCTTAATCTGCAATATGCGTTACCACTACGCCGTTGGGTGTTCGATGTGACGGCGCAGTATAATGGCGAGAGTCGTATCCCTTCGCTTACAGGCGATCTTAACGATTCGACAATGTCGCCAGCTTTCCCGATGTTCTTTGCTCAGGTAAGCCGTAAAGTAGGAGGTCTAGAGATTTACCTAGGTTGCGAAAATATAGCAAACTATCGTCAAAGTAACCCTATCTTAGGAGCTGATAACCCATATTCTGAGGGTTTCAACTCGGCATTTGTATGGGGGCCACTTATGGGACGTAAATTTTATGCAGGATTTAGATACAATTTATATTAATCAACCGACTAATAGTTAAATGTAGAAAAAGACTGGTAGATATTTTAAATCTACAATTTAATTAAAATTTTGAAAAACAAATAGTTGGACATTTTTAAGGGTCGACTAATTATTTACCAATTAAAAGATAAGTTATGAAAAAGTTATTAGTAGTAGCATTAATTATGCTAGCAGGTGTTTTCAGTAATGATTTGATGGCACAAAAGAAGAAGAAAGAGATTATTAAAGCAACTTTTGCTATCGAGCTTTGTTGTCCTAGTTGTCAGGCTCGTATTGAGAAGAATGCAGCATCTCTAGGAGCAGGTGTTAGAAGCGTAGAGGTTGATTTAGAGAACGATTTAGTTGTAGTTATATATGATAGCTCGAAGAGTACAGATAAAGAGATTATCGAGAAATTTAAGAAGCTTAAATTCGAAGCTAAACTAAAGGGCAAAGAGCCATATAAGGCAAAGAAAAAATAGTAATATCTAAAACATAAATCATTTGACTAGCACTACGTTAAGATAAATGAAAATCTAAAATTTACCCCCATTATTGAGAATTTACTCAATAATGGGGGTAATATTTTCCTGCGAATGCAACCTAATAACCTGAGTTTTGCGAATTAACCCAATTTAGAATATTCTTGTATATGAGAATGCTGGTAGAAACGGTAGTATAGAGAATGCTTTTAATTTATGTTCGCTCTGTATAACAATATATGGATTGTTATGTGCGGTTACGTTTGTGATTGATATTTGCCATCTTCTACTTCCTCGCTTCAGCTTTTTTTCCATTGTATAGGCGATATCGGCACGGAAATAATCCTTCAAGCGTATGTATGATGAGTTAGTGTAGTTCAGAATTTTATCGCCATTTACCGATGTATATGCATCATTTGTTATGAAGTATGGTTGTCCTGTCTTATAATTCATATTTAGAGATAGTGAGTGATTAACCTCATTGGTCTGTTTTAAGCGATATGAACCAAATAAATTAGCATTATGTGGTGTGTCGTAAGTGTATGGCATGCGAACTCCATCCAAAATAATATCGGAGTTAGAGTATGAGTATGAGACAATAGACTCGAACCGATTGCGTGAATACTCAACCATCAGCTCTACTCCATACGCTACACCATCTCCCGAGTCGTATCCCTCACCACTTACAATATAATCATCAGCATCATTGATTAAGACAAGATTCTTCGTGTCCTTATAAAATAGCTCAGCTGTTGCCTTAATTGGAATATCTGTAAACTGTTTACTAGCCCCAATAGAGTATTGTGTAGATGTTGGTAGCACTTTATCAACATAGTGAGCCCAATAGCTAATAGGTACACTTAAGAAGAACTTATTGAGCGAGTTCAAGGGCTGACTGTTCTTAACATAGCTTCCCCATATAAAAGTGTCATCATTTACACTATACGATAACGAGATACGAGGCTCTAGGCTCTTAATTATATCTGAATTATTGTTGTACAGGGTAGTACGCAGACCTATATTTGCCTCGAACTTACCAAATATGATATTATCGTTAATATAGGCAGTATATGAGGCAATACTTTTACTATCAAGTTTACTACTTCTTATTAGCTCGTCATCAATTATCGATTGAGTGTGCTGAGGATTGAACTCTCGGAAGCTATATTGAAATCCAAAATCCAGATTATTATTTTTTAGTATATTATAGTTAAATTTTAGTTTATATCCATACTCATTAATGTTTGAACGTATAATTGAGCGATAACTGCTCCCTCCCATTAAATCTATTGTATGCGAGTCTACCTTGTTTCCCAAATATGAGTAGTATATAATATTTGTCATATTCAACTTGCCACTAAGAACGCTATTTAACCTAAGCGAACCAACACTATTACCCCAATTCATCTGTGAAGATGAGGCAGATAGTAGGTCTTGACTTCCTACATCATTTGGATTTGCTGATAAGTTATCTTCGAGCCCTTGTACAGTGGTGGTTGTATAGTAATCTAAAACCTCGAATAGGTCGTTACCTGAGTAAAAACTAAGAAACAGACTATTTTTACTGTTGATATCGTAGCTCACCTTACCAACAATATCATAAAAATTAAAAATAGGAGCACCACCACGCTCACCCTCATCAATGAACGAGTAGCCTAGTTTCAGAAATGGATATAGTGAGAATATTCGTGTTGATAGAAGGTATGAACCACGCCCCCCATCAATTGGCCCCTCTATATTGCCAGATATTGTTGATAACCCAGCTTGAACAGATTGTTTATGTTCTCTTTTGTTCCCATCTCTCATATATAGTGCCACTACACCCGATAATCCACCTCCGTAATATGGCGACGAATAACCCTTATATAGCTCCACTTTCTTTATAGCTTCTGCACTAAAAATCGACGTGTAACCAAAGGCGTGCGACTGATTATAGATAGGTATATCATCTATTACTATTTGGGTTTGGTCTGCTGCTCCACCTCGTATATGTATGTTCGACGAACCATCACTGCCTGAAGAGATGCCAGGAAGAGTTTGTAGATATTTAAAGACATCTTGTGCTCCACCAAGCGATGGTATATATCGCATTTTATCGGTATTAAGAGACACCCCTCCTACCTTATCAATCTTCGAGAAGCTACGCTGCGAGACAATCGTCACATTCTCGATATTTATTGTTAGTGGAGTGATAAGAATTTCTAATGTTGTGTTACCATCTAGTATTACTATCT
>CAYJHM010000014.1:0-22010 GCA_964369935.1 uncultured Rikenellaceae bacterium | reverse complement strand
AAATTAATATAATAACAGAGACCTCCCATTAGGAAGGCCTCTGCATGTGTTTTTTATTATAGCTAATTAGTCGCGAGTAAGATATTTTGACATTAACTTAGTGATATACTTACCAATAATATCAAACTCAAGATTTACACGTGTACCCTCAACAAAGGTATGGAAATTTGTATGTTCGTGAGTATACGGTATAATTGCCACTTGGAACGATTTATCTTTCGAATTAACAACAGTTAAACTTACACCATTAACTGCAACCGAACCCTTTTCAACTGTAATATCATCCGACTGATACTCGAAAGTGTAATACCAACTACCTTCAGCCTCGGTTACTCCTTTGCATATAGCGGTAGTATCAACATGACCTTGAACGATATGCCCATCTAACAGAGCCTCGGGACGCATACTACGCTCTAGATTTACTTTATCCCCTACCTTTAGGTCTCCTATGTTACTCTTAAGTATTGTCTCGCCTATTGCTGTAACAGTGTAGCAACTACCTTTAATATCTACAACTGTTAGGCATACCCCATTGTGTGCAACCGACTGATCAATTTTAAGTTCGTGAGTAAAGGGAGCATCTAATGTGATATGCATATTATCCCTATCACGCTCTATTGCTACAACAGTAGCCATCTTCTCTACAATTCCTGAAAACATAATTAAAATTTTTATTGTTATTAATTTAAGTGCGAACGCTTTTTATATATGTACGACAAAAGATAAAGTAGCGATACCAGCGCAGTATACATAGCTAAACGACCGATATAGTCGCCATACTTAACATAAAATGTTATCTTACTATTAGCTTTAATCCATTCATGAAGTAAGCCTCTCTTATCCCAATCGAGCGAGGCAATAACTTCGCCCCTCTGATTTATAAATCCTGAAATTCCTGTGTTGGCACTTCTAGCTACCGCCCTACGACTCTCTATTGCACGTAATCGGGCATAGTTAAAGTGATGTTTATAACCGTGCGTATCTCGCCACCACCCATCGTTTGTTATAACGAATAATAAATTTGCCCCGTTCTTAACAAATTTACCCATATATTCGCCATAAATCGACTCGTAACATATTGTAGCGGCAATATTCTGTGTACTATCCTTATTAGTAAAAACTTCTCGTTCGTTTTGCGAGATAAGAGCTCCACTCATCCCCCCTAAATCAAGACCACCAAAGCTAATAGCATCCATAAATTTAGGATAGGGTAATTTTTCTACTCCTGCAACTAATTTCGACTTGATATAGCTCTCTACCCCCCACGAAGATAACTGTAACGAACCATTTATACCATCATAATATATATCTCCACTTTTACGAGCAGTTAAGTTAGGACGTTCACTACCTAGAGGATAAAAACGGTACATCGAAGCACCTAGAATAAGCATCGCATTTGGGAAACGAGTCTCTACCAGGCGTTGGTACGACCTTACCACACTACTACGAAGAGGGTTATCAATATCGATGCGATCAGAAACAGCTGTCTCGGGGGTTAAGATATAACTAACACCCCCAGGTGATTGCGCTATCAACCTCTGTATTATTCTATCCTGATCGTACTGACTCATTCCATCAAATTTATCATTGTATGGGTCGATATTTGGCTGAATTACACTAACCATCACCTCGCTCCCTTGTTCGGTGTGGTTGTAATATATAACCATCGATATAACTATCGGTAATACAATAATAATAGCTGATATATATCGATAAATTTTTGACTTAGTGCGTATTGCCTCAAAAATTAGAACATTAACTATAAGTACCCATAATGAACCACCAAATACACCTGTTGTATCGTACCACTGAATCATTTTAATACTATCAGCGAAACCATTTCCTAAAACAATCCAAGGGTGCGATATCTGCTCGTTATGCGTATAAATAAACTCCATTGCAATCCACAACGACACAAAAAGAGTATATGCCAATGGTTTTTTTGCCCGTTTAAGTGTGTAATTATATGCTAAAAATGGTAGTGAGAATAGGATTATCTGCACAATTACCGAAGCAACCACACCCCAAACCGTAGCAAAACCTACCCAATATTGTGTAGCAATAACCCATAGTGACAGAGTAAGCGACACCCAACCAAAAAAGTGTTTACCTTTAGCACACCTTTGGGCTAACATAAGTAGCGGAACAAAAGCAAAGAACAAAGTAAAAGAGGGGGTTAGCCCTAGCCACGGAAGTGACAGGAATAGTGCGCTTAACACACTAAGGGTTAGGCGTAGACACCGTTCTTTATCTTTGAACCTCTCCAGCATTTTTTAATCTACTAATACTATCAATTTTATCTATAATACGTTTTACTAACTCCATTGTAGGACTCTCAATACGATAATCGGCAGGCATAACATAATCCACACGCCCCTCAAAACGTAGCTGATCTATACGTTTCATCTTCTCGTTATCTTCAATATACGAAGGATCGTACACTGCTATCGAGTGGCCGCCCATCTGCTTAACAAGCCTCATCGAGGGAATATCGGTTGTACCGTCGCCAAAATATATCATGTTCGAAAATGGAACACGCCTTTCGCTATCTGGAATAAACCTATTAACCTCAACATTATCAGTTACCGACTCGATACCCTTACTAATCTTAAATAAAAATTGTGTTTTTGTGGTATAATTAACTACCACAGATGGCCAAAAAGCCACACCATCAACATCATAGAAGAACGAACAAGCATAAATCTTACGAAACTCGTGCGCAATAGTTGTACCCTCAATCATCTCCTTAATGCCCGAAGAGTTTATATAGTGTTCAATGATTACTCCACGCTCGGCACCATAGCGATTAACTATATCGAACCACTCTACTACACCCTCAAAAAATTTAACCTTACTTCCTAGCTCGGCAAATGCCTCACGTCGCAACGACAGCTCTTTGCTCTTAGCGTGACGGAACATATTATACATATAAGCAAGAATAGCATCGCCATCTTGCTTAGATGCTAAAGCCTCGCTCTCTGCCCAAAACTCCTCGTTACGCTTGCCTAGCGATGGGATAAAGTCGTACTCCTGCATATTGCCTGGCGATAGTGTCCCATCAAAATCATAGACAATAGCTATTCTAAGATTATTATTTTCCATTTTATAATATGTTTACTCCTCAACCTCGTTATTGGCTAATATCTCGTCTACCTCCTCTAGGTATTGATAAAATTGCTGACCATAAGCACGCTCAATAGCACTTCTCACACCTTGATAGACCTTTACACCATTTTTTAAACCACACTCGCGTGCCGATTCACATATACTCCACCTATCATAGTTAAGACCCTCCATCTCACCTTTAAAAAACTTCCTACGTATTGGATAAAGGTGACACGAAATAGGCTTAATATTATCAATCACACCACTACGGTAAGCCTTCTCAATAGCACAAAGCACAATATCATCTTCACGAATAACAAAAGCACACTCGCCACCATTGATAAGAGTAGTAGTTAAATCGCCCTCACTATCAATAACGGCAACACCCTCGTTATTGATAGTATCAACCCCCGCTTTTTGCATATATGGTATTATCTTATCAATATTATCCTCGATAAGTAGCACCTCCTCGCTTAATAGCGGAGCACCCGAATCGCCCTCTACACAACATGCACCTTTACACTGAGAGAGGTCGCAACAGAAATACTCCTCGAAAATATCTTCAGATAAGAGTTTATTCTCTATTTCAATCATTTAAACAAATAGTTTATATATGTCGTTCCCCAAAGCAAGCAGAATAAGTGCAAATAGCAGCAACATACCTACTAGTTGCGCATACTCCATAAATTTCTCGTTAGGGGTACGACGAGCAATCACCTCGTACAGCAGGAAAACAACGTGCCCTCCATCAAGAGCAGGGATAGGCAGAATGTTCATCACCGCAAGAACTATAGAATAGAGTGCTGTAAGCCCCCAGAAATGTTTCCAGTCCCAAACAGCCGAAAATATTTTCCCCATCGAGATAACACTACCAACAGATTTATAAGCCTCTGTTTTAGGGTTAAATACTAACTTCATCTGATCAATATAGCTTACTATCATATTTTTAGCACGACGGAATCCCTCAGGAATCGATTCGAGGAATGTGTAACTCTGTTCAGTAACATTGTAAGTTTTAATTCCCCTAATTTTGTCGATAGTTACCCCTAATAAGCCACTATCATTTAGTTTAGCCGTAGCAGTAAGTGTATTTACTCCACGCACCAACTCAACTGTCACGGTTTGATTTGCTAACTCCTTTAAATGCGTTGCAAACTGATCATGGTATTTTAGTTTAATGCCATTCATTGATATCAGGCTATCGCCAGCTAGAATACCTGCTCTAGCTGCTACACCATCTTCATCCACACCAGCTATAACCATGGGCATACGAGGCGATAAGAATGGCTCTACCTGCGCTTGCTTAAGTAGACGTGGAATAAAATCTGAATCAAATTGTAGCTTCACTACACTACCGTTACGGATAATCTCCACATATTCGGGATTGGATATAGTTATATCTTGCGCAATAAGTTCATAGTTACCATACTTCTTGCCATCGATTGATAGAATCTTATCTCCATTTTGAAAACCTATCTCTTTAGCCAATTCCGAAAAGGCATACCCATCATACATATCCTTATTATCTATATACACCGAGCTATAAGAATAACTCATAAATATATAGATAATAATAGCAGTGATTAGGTTCATTAGTACTCCACCAATCATTACAAGAAGTCTCTGCCAAGCTGGGCGTCCTCTAAATTCGTAGTGCTGAGGTGGCGATGCAAACCCTTCAGTATCTAACGACTCATCAACCATACCTGCTATCTTAACATATCCCCCAAAAGGAATCCAACCCATACCATACTCTGTTTCGCCTATACGAAATTTAAATAACGAAAAACCCGGGTTAAAAAACAGATAAAACTTCTCGACCTTAATCTTGAATAACTTCGCGAAGAAGAAATGACCAAACTCGTGAAGCACCACCAATATTGACAGGCTTAAAATAAATTGTAACGCCTTAATTACTACCTCCATAATTTTAATATTTTACTTTTTTTATTATTTCTTTTGTCACCTCACGTGAGAGAGCATCATAAGCAATATAATCCTCAATCGAAGGGTTAGCAGAGTAATCAACCCTACTGATTGTTTCATTAATTGTTTCCCATATAGTATTAAATCGAATCTCGCCACGCAGAAACGAACCAACGGCCTCCTCATTTGCACCATTCATCACACAAGGAGTATTACCGCCCCTCTCTAATGCATTATAAGCAATATCAAGAGCTGGGAATGTTGCCTTATCAACAGCCATAAAATCTAAACTCTGACCAACGAAATCTAGCCTATCACCTCCAATATTAGCCCTATATGGATGTGTTAAGGCATACTGAATTGGAATCATCATATCGGGACTCCCCAATTGAGCTTTAAAGGCACCATCAGCGAACTGAACCATCGAGTGGATAATAGATTGAGGGTGAACTACAACATCTATCTGACTTGCAGACAAGCCAAAAAGCCACGCTGCCTCAATCACCTCAAGACCCTTATTCATAAGTGTAGCCGAATCGATAGTTATCTTGCTTCCCATCTTCCAACGTGGATGATTTAAAGCCTGTTCTATTGTAACTTCTCTCAACTGACTCGCTGAATAACCAAAAAATGGTCCACCCGAGGCTGTTAATACAATTTTTTCGATAGGCGAACGCTCGCCTACCATACATTGAAAAATAGCCGAATGTTCTGAATCAACGGGGATAATATCAACACCATTTGCCTTAGCTAGAGCACTTACCTGCTCGCCTGCTACCACTAAAGTCTCTTTATTTGCTAAGGCAATTTTCTTACCAGCTTCGATTCCTTTAATTGTAGGCATCAAACCTGCAAACCCAACAATAGCACCTAGTATTGTATCAACATCATCATATAACGACAACTCCTCAATAGCTTTATCCCCTGCGCTCACCTCAATACCGCTACCCCATAGCGCATCTTTAAGAGAGTGGTAGTGCTGTTCCGATGCGATAGCTACCCTACTTGGTTTATATATCAATGCCCTCGAGGCAAGTGATTGCCAATTATCGCCTGCACTCATAGCCGATACAACAAGTTCTTCTGGCAGATTATCAACCACTTTCAGTGCCTGTTCCCCAATCGAGCCTGTAACCCCTAGAATGGATAATTTCTGTCTACTCATCTATAATTGGGAGATTAATTAAATACAATATAGTGTTCTGGATTAACGGGGTTACCGCTATCCCATAACTCAAACTCTAGCACACCACGATAAGGCCCCACACCATCAGGACCACTTACCCCCCCTAGGTAGCCAACAACATCACGTGATGCGACCCTATCACCTGCCCTAAGTGAAGTTATAGTTATACCTCGATATACCGATACTAGATTATTTTCGTGTTGAATTGTAATAGCATATTGCCCTGCTGTGGTCATAACTGACGACACAACTGTACCTTTAGCTACGCTCATAACCGAGCTCTTTAAGAGCACCTCAATCTTAACTTCGTAGCGTTTATCAACATAGCTAAATGATGATATTATGTTCCCCCTTAACGGAGAGTATAAAGGCAACTTATCGCTCACGCCTCTACCGCGAGTCATCTGCCCCAGTGGTGCTAGCGAATTAGCACGGTAAACAGAATCAAGAAGTTTCATCGACTCGTTAACCTCGCCTAATTCACGCCCTAGAAACATTACAGAATCGGCAGTAACTGCACGCTTACGCTTATTAATCACATCCATAATATTTTGCGAGTAAGCTTGCCATAATACTATCTCGTTATGAAGCGAATCGATACGTTTAAGAGCACGAATCAAAGTCCCTTCAGTTAATAAGTTAGTGTGCCCACTAGTAAGGTAATATTGCGAAAGCATATCATCGGTGCTTACATTTGTAACCTCAGGTAGGATATTTGCCATAACCGTTTCGCTGGTATATACACCGCCTTCACCTACCAACCCTAGCCTACTAACTACTGGAGTTGCTAGAAAAACCCACAAAGAGAGTGCTGCAACAATTGCAATAGTAGCAATCACCCCTAACACATATAATATAATATTTATTCCCTCTTTCACCTTAAATTTATCTATTTAGATTATAATTAACTGCAAATTTACATAAAATTTTCGTGAAATAATAATTTAACAATAAAAAGTTTTTGTATAACAAAAAAGAGAGTATATAACTAGCTACAAATCAGTAGTTAATTATATACTCAATTATATTTAATAGTGCTGAATATTAGAACAGCCAATTACCTATCGTAGTGGTTAAATACGAGCCAATCCAAGCTGCTCCTATTGTCATTGCAACCATTATTAGTGCCCATTTTTTGCTACCTTCTCGCGCTACTGCCGCTATAACAGCAACACACGGAACATATAGTAGCATAAAGACCATAAACGAATAAGCTATAACTGGCGAGTAGACCAGTTCTCCTTGTTTTTTACCCGATGTATACCTATCATTACGGATATTCTCTTTAAGGGTTGCATCCTCCTCGTTCGATTCGGCACCATCACTACCACTGTATAATACACCCATCGTACTTACAGCAACTTCTTTTGCCCCAAGTGCACTAGCTAAACTTACCCCCATCTTCCAATCGAACCCTAGAGGGCGAATAGCTGGTTCGATAGCCGAACCTATCATACCGATATAAGATTGTTCAAGCTGCTGACTAGGGGTTAAATTTTGCCCTTCGTGACGTGGAAAATAACCTAACACCCATACTAATATCGAGAATGCCATTATCGTAGTTCCCATCTTGCGTAGGTAATGTACAACCTTCTCCCATGCCTGGCGCATCACCGCATTTGAAGATGGCAGGCGATAAGGAGGTAACTCCATAACAAATGGCGCCTCTTCTTTAACCTTGATACTCTTATTTAGTATCAGCGAAGATATTATTGCAAATAATATTCCTATTGCATATAGAGAGAGGAGTATAGTGCCTTGATTATTGGTAAAAAAGATTGAAATAAGCAGAATAAATACTGGCAAACGTGCACTGCACGACATAAATGGTATAATTAACATTGTAATCAACCTATCCTTTCGGCTAGCTAGTACACGAGTGGAAACTATCGCTGGAACATTACAACCAAAGCCCATAAGCAACGGAATAAACGACTTACCATGCAATCCAATCTTGTGCATAAACCTATCCATAATAAAGGCTGCACGAGCAAGATAGCCACTCTCTTCCATAAATGCCATAAATAAAAATAGAATCAATATGTTAGGCACAAAAACTATTACACTACCTACGCCACCAATAATACCATCGATAACAATATCATGTAACATACCCTGCGGTATAAGCGAAGAGACCCCATCACTTATCAGCCCTACAAGTGACTCTAACCACCCTGCTGGGAAACTTCCTAAGGTGAATGTTGCCTGGAAAACTAGCCACATAAACCCTAAAAGAAGTGGAATACCAAAAAACTTATTAGTTAGCACATTATCTATCTCCGAGGTCATCTGTAAGCGCCTATTCACCTTTTTTTGTAGTGTTTCGGCCAAAGCACCACGTATAAATCCATACCTTGCAGCAGTAACAACAGCTCTAGGTTCGTCTTTATACTCTTTCTCTAGCTTCAAATGTGCCCTATCAATCGCATCGGTTAGTCGCTTAGGGCTAAAATCTAAGTTATCCGCACCTTTCAAATCGATAGTATCGATAAATTTAGGTGTCTCGATTAGTTTAATAGCTAGATAGCGAGTGTGATACATAGCACGAATATCACTGTTAAGATCTAACTCACGTTCAATGTTAGTAATCTCACCCTCGATTAACTTCCCGTAGTTGATATGGAAATGTCGCACTTCTGCTCTCTCTTCGAACAGCATTATGGCAGTATCAAGAAGCTCGGTAAGACGTTCGCCCTTGTTAGCTATTGTTGGTATGATAGGAAAACCTAACATCTGTGAAAGATGCTTATAGTCGAGTTTCGAACCACTTTCCAATAGTTCGTCGTACATATTAAGAGCCATAACTATATCGCTACTCATATCAATAAGCTGAGTAGTGAGGAATAGGTTACGCTCTAAGTTAGTACAATCAACTATATTTAACACAATATCAGGGTGATGATTAGTTAAATACTCCCTTACAAATACCTCCTCTTTACTATACTCAGTCATCGAGTATGTACCCGGCAGATCGATAAGATTAATCGTATATTCACCGTGTTGTATAGTAACTATCTTCTCGCCAACAGTAACACCAGCATAATTACCTGTCTTTTCGTTACTTCCTGATAAACGATTAAATATAGTTGTTTTACCCGCATTAGGATTACCAACAAGTGCAATATCAATACTCTTAGGTATGTGCTTTTGAGCCTCGATTGTACTCTTAGCACCTAGATGGGTACCTTCGAAACTGTATTCGCTATTATATCTGATATCATCTGATAACAACATAACCTCTATCATCTTCGCCTCGCTGCGTCGTAAGGTTATACGGCTATCCATAATTTGATATTCAACTGGGTCTTTCATCGGTGCATTTTTAATAACAGTTACTAACTGCCCCGAAACGAAACCAAGCTCCATCACTCTATGACGGAACTCCCCATATCCGTGCACCTTTACTATAATGCACCTCTCTCCACTTTTAAGATTCTCTAAGGTTATCATTTTATATTATTTTGTCTGCTAATAGTTCATTAACACTTGCCTCGCTACTTTTCAGACGCTCTCTGCAATATGCGATAAGTTCCGCCCCCCTTTTCACCTCAAGGGGTAATTTATCTATATCAATATCACCAGCTGTGATTGATGCGATAATTGCTTCAACCTCTTTAATCGCTTCGTCGTATTTAAGTACCTTTTTATCTACTGCCTTTTTAGCCATACCGATATATCGTTATTATTTATTATATTATTGTTCTAAATCCTTTAATTACCTACTTTTAGCTACTATTCAACTCTACTATGCAGTTCGCCGTCACTAAAAATAGTTACTAGTTTATCGCCCTTCGTTACATCTGATACCGAACGTATCACTTTTCCGTTTAAGGTGGCTATCGAGTAACCCATCTCAATTATACGAAGAGGATTTCTGCTCTCTAGCTCGCTTGTTAATAACGATAATTTATGCTCGGCAGCAGTAAAGAGCCCCTTATAAGCATACTCTAACCGTTGAGATAGACGTTCGTTCATTATAGCTTCGCTATTTAACCTTGCCCTTGTTGCCACACCTATATCATTGGCTAAATTATCAAGAGTACGATACTCGCGCTCGAGAGCTAGCCCTAACAAACTTAACAACTGCTGCTGTAACACCTCTAACTTCTCTTCAAATAATCGTGAGGTATCGATAATCAAATTTGCCACTGCGGTAGGTGTTTTAACCGAGGTATGAGCAACCATATCAGCAACCGACACATCTTTATTATGGCCAATACCCGTAATAATAGGGAGTGGAAATTGTGCCAAATAGCTACACAGCAGATAGCTATTAAAACAAGACAAATCGCTCTGCGAACCTCCTCCACGAATAACCACTACCGCATCAAAATCATCTGCCGATTGACTAATCTCCATTAAGGCAGCAATAATCGACTCTTCGGCACCCTCACCCTGCATTATAGCAGAGAAAAGAGAGTGGTTAAAACAATATCCGTATATATTATTATCTAGGTGATTAATAAAATCATCATATCCAGCAGCAGTTAGTGAAGAGATGATAGCAACCCTATCAATAACGCTTGGGAGAATAAGCTGCCTATTCATATCAATCACACCATCTTTAGTTAGTGCAGCAACCGTTTCGCGCTTAATACGTTCGCCCTCGCCAAGTGTATAGGTCGGGTCAATATCACGCACCACTAACGAGAGCCCATATAACTCGTGATAATTAACCTCAACGTAAATAAGTGCTTTAATGCCTGCTTGTAAGCTACTGCCTGTTTCGCGCACGAACATTTTATCAACCATTGTATAGGTATTGCGCCATATTATAGCTGTTGCTTTAGCTTTGGGAATAGCACCACTCCCCTCTCTCTTCTCTGTAAGCTCTAAATAGCAGTGTCCCGAGTGATTCACCTTCATATCAGTTATATCGCAAGAAACCCATTGAGCAGTGATATTCCGCTCAATGGATTGCTTAATTTGATTCTGTAACTGTGAAAGAGTTATATAACTACCACTCATTAGCTAACATTTTGATTACTACATGCGACTAGGAACATCAATTCCTAATAGTTTCATTCCTCTTGATATAATCTTCGATACCTCAAGGGCAATAGTTATACGCTTACTACGCTCTTGCGAATTACTCTCACGTAACATCGGATAATCATGATAATATTGATTAAACTCTTTAGCTAGCTCGTAACAGTAAGCAGCGATAACAGCTGGCGACATAGCCTCGGCAGCAGCCTCGATAGCTTGCTCAAAACTATTAAGTAACTTAATTAGTTCAATCTCTTTATCCTCAAGTGGCATCTCATAACTCAATGGCGAGTAATCAACCTCAACACCCATCTCCTCAGCCCTACGCATCACCGAACAGATACGTGCGTGGGTATATTGGATAAATGGTGCCGTGTTACCATTAAAATCTATCGACTCTTTTGGGTCGAAAAGCATATTCTTTTTAGGGTCTACCTTTAAGATGAAATATTTAAGAGCTCCAAGACCAACCATCGAAGTAATCGAATCAATATCCTCTTCACTCATACCATCAAGTTTCCCCATCTCTTGCGACATCTGACGAGCAGTGGCAACCATATCAGCCATCAAATCATCGGCATCAACAACAGTACCTTCACGTGACTTCATCTTACCCTCAGGCAGCTCTACCATACCATATGATAGGTGATAAATGCTACTGCTCCAATCATAACCCAGCTTGCCTAAAATTAATTTAAGTACCTGAAAATGGTAATTTTGCTCATTACCTACAACATATACTAATCTATCAAAACTATACTCGTTATGACGCTCGAGTGCAGTACCTAAATCCTGAGTCATATACACCGAAGTGCCATCAGCACGAAGAAGTAACTTCTCGTCAAGCCCATCGCTCTCTAGATTTATCCATACCGAGCCATCCTCACGGCGATAGAATACACCCTTTTCAAGACCATCATTAACAAGAGTTTTACCTAGCAAGTAGGTGTTCGATTCGTAATAAATTTTATCAAAATCAACACCTAGACGTTTATATGTAGCATCAAAACCCTCATATACCCATCCATTCATACGCTCCCACAGAGCATAAATTTCGCTATCGCCAGCCTCCCATTTACGTAACATTTCTGAGGCCTCTTTAAGGATTGGAGCATCACGGAACGCCTCCTCCTCACTCGCCCCAGCAGTAATCATCTCACTCTGCTGACGTTTATACTCTTTATCGAATATAACATAATATTTACCTACAAGATGATCGCCTTTTAAGCCGCTACTCTCTGGAGTCTCGCCATTACCAAATTTCTGCCAAGCAATCATCGACTTACAAATATGGATACCCCTATCATTAACAAGATTCACCTTAATAATCTTGTTACCTACTGCACTTAATATGTTAGCAATAGAGTAACCCAACAGGTTATTTCGTATATGACCTAAATGAAGAGGCTTATTTGTGTTAGGCGAAGAGTATTCAATCATTACACTTCTACCATTATCGGCAACAAATCCGTAATTCTCGTCGCCTTTAACTTTATTAAAGCACTCAATCCAAAAACTATTATTAAGTTTTAGATTTAGGAACCCTTTAACCACATTATACGACTCAATCTCGGGAATGGCAACTCGTAGTGAAGTGGCTAACTCCTCGGCTGTTGCCTCGGGCGACTTTCGGCTAATCTTCACGAAAGGGAACACAACCAATGTAATATCCCCAATAAACTCCTTACGAGTTTTTTGAAGTTGTATCATCTGTTCGTTAATCGAGCCATAAAGCCCCTCAACAACCTTATATACCCTATCAAAAAGTGATTTTTCTATATTCATAATTGTACTCTACTATCTAATAACTGTCTCGTCTCTGTCTGGTCCAACCGATACTATTTTAACTGGAACACCACACTCTTGCTCAATAAAATCAACATAATCTTTTAGTTCTTGTGGGAACTCGTCGTAACTACGACATTTAGATATGTCACAATTCCACCCTTTTAGCTCTTTATAGATAGGGTTAAACTCAACATCCGAATCGTAAGGAAAATGATTAACTTCGCAACCATCTATCTCATAAGCAACGGCAGCCTTGATTGTTTCGAACTCGTTTAACACATCAGCCTTCATCATAATAAGCTGAGTAACACCATTAAGCATAACACTATATTTAAGTGCTACGATATCAATCCAGCCACAACGACGAGGACGACCAGTGGTAGAACCAAACTCGTTACCTACACGAGCCAAATCTTTACCAACAGAGCAGTGTAGCTCGGTAGGGAAAGGTCCACTTCCTACACGTGTACAATAAGCCTTAAAGATACCATAAACTTCGCCTATCTTTTGTGGTGCAACACCTAAACCAGTACACACACCTGCGCATATTGTGTTTGAAGATGTAACAAATGGATAAGTTCCAAAATCTATATCCAGCATAGCACCCTGAGCACCTTCAGCAAGAATACTCTTACCCTCGTTAATGGCATTGTTCATATATTGCTCGCTATCAATTATCTCGAAACGCTTGATATTTTCGATACCTTTGAACCACTTCTCCTCGTAATCAGCGATTGTGTACTCAAAATCGTACTGCTCAAGTGCATGGATATGCTTAGCTTTAAGAGCCTCGTACCTCTCCATAAACTTAGGCGACAAAATATCACCAACACGTAATCCGTTACGCCCTGTTTTATCGGCATAAGTAGGACCAATACCTTTTAGTGTTGAACCTATCTTGCTCTTCCCTTTAGCCTCCTCTTGTGCTGCATCAATAATACGATGAGTAGGTAGAATAAGGTGTGTCTTTTTTGATATCAAAAGCTTATTAACCGTTTCACCTTGCCCCTCTAAGGTCTCAATCTCCTTAGAAAAAATCACTGGATCAAGTACTACACCATTACCCACTACATTTGTAGCCTCCTCGCGGAAAATACCCGAAGGGACACTATGTAACACATACTTTTTGCCGTTAAATATCAGCGTGTGACCTGCATTTGGACCACCCTGAAAACGTGCAATAACATCGTACTTAGGCGTTAGTACATCAACTATTTTACCTTTACCTTCGTCACCCCACTGGAGACCTAAAACTACATCAACCATCGTAATTATTTATTTATTCTTTTAATTTTATAATCTTCTATCTCAATTATGCCCTCTTTTAGCAATTTACCTGCCCCTCGTTTGAACATTTTTTTACTAACACCTGTAAGCGAATATATATCCTCTGGAGTACTTTTATCGCCCAGATTAATTACCCCATCTCTTTTATCAAGTAGCTCTTTAATAATAGTTGCCGACTCGTCTAGTTGATCAACCCCTAATTTTGTTAGCGACACATCTATCCTATCGTCATCTGTCACCCGTACAATATACCCTTTTACTATATCACCAAGCTCTATATCTCTAAATATTTGATTATGGTATATCATCCCCCAGTTTCGGTTATTTATAACAACCCTATAACCTAAATCGCTACGATTACCAATAACCAACTCAACCTCTTGTTTTGGCTCTACCTCGATAGTGTCGTTGTTGATATACCTGTTTAACTTAGAGGTGGCAACAATTCGACCTGTGATATTATCAACATAGAGATAGACTAAATACCACTGCCCAACCTCCATAAAGACCCCTTGATTTGCCTTAGGCACAAATAAATCTTTAGGTAGCCCCCAGTCGAGAAACGCCCCAAAACCACTTACATCAACACACTCAAGCAACGAAACCTCGCCCACAATTGCGTATGGCATATCGGTTGATGCTACAATCCTATCTTCCGAGTCGTGATAGAGAAAAACCTTAACCTCATCACCAACTTTAGCCCCCTCTTGAACATACCTATTGGGAAGAAGAACCTCCTCCTCTTCGGTATTCATAAGATAGGCACCGTTATCGGTAAAACGGCTAACTATCAAACTCTCTATCTTTCCTGCTTCCATAAACAAATGTATTAACACACAAATAAATAGAGCCCGACAAAACATCAATCTGTAATTCTCAAGCTCCTCATTATCCCTATTGAGTCACAAATATAATCAATCTTTTTGATTTATCAGCTATAAAATCGAATAATATTGTATGAAATACACATTTTTTTAGTGTACAGTATTAAATTAGAGTCTCGACATAAGCTTTAATACCATTTAATATCATTTGCACACCAATAGCAGCCACTATCAGACCAAAAATACGAGATGATGGGTTTAAAAGATTATAGCGATTAAGAATCACCCCTATTGTTCGACTATTGCGCATAACTATCCAGTTAAACACCAGAGCAACGGTTATAGCAATAAGCGAAATCCATATACCATACATCGAGGGCATAGTAACAGCAGTTGTTATTGTGGCAGGTCCTGCAATCATAGGAACAGCAATAGGAACGGTTGTTATCGAATCAATCGAAGTGTTATCTTTAATATTTACATAAGCACCTTTCTGGAGAGCCGATAAACCATTTATAGCTAGTACAACACCACATATAATCTGAAACGAATATATCTCGATATTGAACACATAACCTAGTATTTCGTTACCCAAAAGCAGGAACAGAACTAGCACAATATATGCTGTTCTAGTTGAACGATTTACTATCTGCCTAATCGCACTTTGCGAATAACTATCCTGCAAAGAGAATATAACAAAAATCTTCTGAATAGGATTCAGTAGCGATATAAACATCAGTGTAGACATTAAAATAGTTTTTAACATAGTATATAATATTAAGTAACTCTATTTCCAACTCTTTTTAGCATACTGAGCAGTGTAGCTATTTTTACATTTTAGTAACTCTTGAGGTGTACCCTCGAATATAAGAGAGCCCCCCTCTACTCCCCCCTCTTTGCCTATATCTATTATATGATCGGCACGCTTAATAACATCTAAATTGTGCTCTATAATAATAACACTATTACCTCTATCAACCAATTTATCAATGGCTTGCATCAATACACGTATATCCTCAAAGTGAAGCCCAGTTGTAGGTTCGTCTAATATAAATAGCGTGTTACCCGTATCTCTTTTCGACAACTCTGAGGCTAGTTTTATCCTCTGGCTCTCGCCCCCGGAAAGAGTGGTGCTTGGTTGCCCTAAAGTAAGATAACCTAACCCCACATCAACTACCGCTTTGAGTTTCGAGGCTATCGGAGGTATCGAACTAAAAAATTCGTACGCATCGTTTGCAGTCATCTCTAGCACCTCATAAATATTTTTACCTTTATATTTTACCTCAAGAGTCTCGTTATTATACCTCTTACCATTACATTTTTCGCACACAACATACACATCGGGCAAGAAATTCATCTCTATACTCTTTACTCCAGCACCACGACACTCTTCACATCTACCCCCCTTAACATTAAAAGAGAATCGACCTGCCGAGTAACCTCGTATCTTGGCATCTGCCGTATTTTCGAATAGCTTACGAATATCATTAAACACATTAGTGTATGTAGCAGGGTTACTACGTGGAGTGCGTCCGATAGGAGCTTGGTCTACAACAACCAATTTATCAACATTCTCCATGCCCTCAATCGAGCTATACTCTAACGGCGTATCATACGAATTATAGAACTCTCTACTAAATATTGGTCGAAGAGTTTGATTAATCAATGTTGATTTACCACTCCCACTGACACCTGTTACAACTATTAACTTACCCAAAGGAAACGTTACATCTATACCTTTCAAATTATTCCCTTTAGCTCCTCGTAGTGTAATAAATTTGCTGTTACCCTCTCGTAGTTCGGTGGGCACCTCAATAGAGCGTCTACCTGCTAGGTAATCGGCTGTTAATGTGTCACTTTTAACTATATCATCAAAAGTTCCCGACGCAACAATTTCGCCCCCGTTACTACCTGCTCCTGGCCCAATATCAACAATATAATCTGCTCTGCGCATAATATCCTCGTCGTGCTCAACAACTATTACACTGTTACCTATATCTCGCAGCGACAATAACGAATCGATAAGCTTATTATTGTCTCGTTGATGCAGACCTATACTCGGCTCGTCTAATATATATAGTACATTCGTTAATTTTAATCCTATCTGTGTAGCTAATCTAATCCTCTGACTCTCACCGCCTGACAATGACCCTGAAACACGAGAAAGTGATAGATAACCCAACCCTACTGCTAGCAGAAAAGATATACGCTCGCTTATCTCTTTTACTATCTCGGTTGCTATAATCTTATCACGACCATGAAGATTATCTAATACACCATCTACCCAAACCTTTAACTCGGTTATACTCATAGCGCACACCTCACCGATATTTTTATCGGCAACTTTAAAAAACTGAGCCTCTTTGCGTAAACGTGTACCGTTACACACACTACACGGACGGTAAGTTATAAACTGCTCTTTCCACTTGCTTCCCTTGCGAGCCGAATCACTCTGTTCAACCTCTCTCTCAATAACCCCAACTATACCATTCCAAGGGATAAGATGAACACCTCCACCTGTCATACCTACCTCAGTTGATACTACACGTAAAGGCTCAGGCACCCCATTAATTATCGAGCTTACAGCATCACTACTCAACGAACTAAATGGCTCATCGAGCGAAAAATCGTATTTTTTAGATAATATTTCCAATAATACGAAATTAAGCGAACGTTTTACCTTACCTAAAGGCTCGATAGCTCCCTTATTTATCGACAATGAACTATCTGGCACAATCTTCTCTATATCAATGGCGGCCTCAGTTCCTATGCCATTACAGTGCGGACAAGCCCCCTTTGGCGAATTGAACGAAAACGAATGAGGAGCTGGCTCTTCATATGCTATTCCCGTTGTTGGACACATAAGATTTCGACTATAATATCGCTTAGATTGAGTATCATAATCATACACAATAGCAGTCCCTTTACCTTGAACCATTGCGCTACGTAACGATTTTTTTACTCTATCATCAAGAGTCTCGTTCCCCTCCTTGTTATCAGTATAGTTAAGTTTCATTCTATCTATAACAAGCTCTATATCGTGTATCTTATAACGATCGAGCATCATACCTGGCTCCATCTCAACAATATTGCCATCAATACAAGCGTAAATATACCCTTTCTTGGTAAGCTGTTCGAATAGTTCACGATAGTGCCCTTTGCGCCCCTTAATAAGAGGAGCCATTATAGCAATGCGCTTATTATTATACCCTTCGTTTATTAACGACACAATTTTTTCGTCGGAAAACTTAACCATCTTCTCACCTGTCTCGTATGAGTATGCGGTCGAGGCACGAGCATAAAGCAAACGTAAAAAGTCGTTTATCTCTGTTACTGTTCCAACTGTTGAACGTGGGTTCTTATTTGTTGTTTTCTGTTCGATTGCTATAACAGGACTTAATCCCGTTATTTTATCAACATCAGGACGTTCCATTTTACCCATGAACTGACGAGCATAAGCAGAAAGGGTCTCCATATACCTACGTTGCCCCTCTGCGTGAATGGTATCGAATGCTAACGACGATTTTCCGCTACCAGACAGCCCCGTAATAACAGTTAAGCCATTACGTGGAAGTGTAACATTAACATTTTTCAGGTTATGTTCTCTAGCTCCTATTACCTCTATTATATCCCTATTTCTTTTGGTCATATATACTAATTAATAGTAAAATTATCTCTATCTAAATGAGCAGGAAAACCCTCTCTAAATAATCTCAATCTATCCATATCTATCTCCACAGAGATAGCCTCCTCTGTTTGATTTGCACATAAAGCAATCTCTTCGCCAAGGTAGTTGTATATCGCCGAGTGTCCTGAGTAGTGATTCGCTTTATCATCGCCTACCCTATTAACGCCAACAGAGTAAGCGATATTCTCTATTGCACGAGCTTTTAGTAGTGTATCCCACGCATATACTCTCTTATCTGGCCATGATGCGATATATATAACTACGTCATACTCATTATCTACCGAACGAGACCACACAGGAAAGCGTAAATCATAACACACCAAAGGCATAAATCGCACCCCTTTATAATCAATTATCAACCTATTATCGCCAGCCGAGTACACTTTATGCTCGCCTGCCATTCTAAACAGATGACGCTTGTCGTAGTAGCGATAACTCCCATCATCGAAAACAAAAAAGAGACGGTTATAATACTCCCCATTATCGCAAATTGCCACACTGCCAACTATTGCTTTATCATATCGCTTAGCAGCACTACGCATCCAACGCAATGTTGAAGAGGTATTAAAATCTTCAGCCACACGCTCGGGTTTCATCGAAAAGCCTGTAGAGAACATCTCGGGAAGTATCACAATATCACTATCCTGTAATCTTGTCTCAATAAGCTGCTCTATCTTCTCGATATTTTGGTCTGGATTACCCCACACCACATCAAGTTGAACAATTCCTATCTTCATAATATTTCACTATTAACGTGAGTACAAAGATAATATTTTTTAGATGAATTTCACTAGAAAGATATCAATAATCGCTCTAAAATCGAGAAAAAAGGCTTAATCCAACTCTTTTTCTTATATATAAGGTATATTCTCATTTTTTTTTATTATATTTGTCCGAATTAAATGGAAAGATAAATTTTTTAAGAAAAAGATGTACAATTTAGTAGAAAAAAGAATACCACTAAGTGGTGGTAGAGAAATTATTATCGAGACAGGTAAGCTAGCTAAGCAAGCCGACGGTTCGGTAGTACTAAGACAGGGCAACACTATGCTATTAGCAACAGTAGTGGCTGCCAAAGAGGCAAAAGAGGATGTTGATTTTATGCCTCTTCAAGTAGAATACAAAGAGAAGTTTGCCGCAGCTGGTCGTTTCCCTGGTGGATTCCTAAAGCGTGAGGCTCGCCCATCAGACAATGAGATTCTTATCTCTCGTCTTATCGACAGAGCACTGCGTCCTCTTTTCCCTGCTGATTACCATGCAGATGTATTTGTTAATGTTTCGCTTATTTCAGCAGATAGAGATATCCAGCCTGATGCTCTTGCAGGATTGGCTGCATCGGCTGCTCTTACTGTTAGTGATATACCATTCGAGGCTCCTATTTCGGAGTGTCGTGTGGCTCGTATAAATGGTGAGTTTATTGTTAATCCAACATTTAGCCAAATGGCTGATGCTGACCTTGACATTATTGTTGCTGCTACAGTAGACAACATTATGATGGTTGAAGGTGAGATGAAAGAGGTATCGGAGGCAGAGATGCTTGAGGCTATCAAGATTGCTCACGATGTTATTAAAGTACAGTGCGAGGCTCAGATAGAGCTAGCACGTGAAGTTGGCAAAGATGTTAAGCGTACGTACTGTCACGAGAAGAGCGATTTAGAGCTTCGCGATAGGGTTATTGCTGCAACTTATGATAAGGTATATGAGATAGCTAAGAGTCAATCAACAAAGCACGAGCGTAGCGATAAGTTCGCTGAGGTTGAGGCCGAGTTTATGGCTACCCTTTCAGAGGAGGAGCTATCTGAGAAGAGTTCGCTAGTTAAGCGTTACTTCCACGATGATGTACTAAAGAAGGCTATGCGTAATATGATTCTTGACGAAGGAATACGTTTAGATGGTAGAGCAACAGATGAGATTCGCCCAATCTGGTGCGAGATTGATTACCTTCCGTGTGCTCACGGTTCGGCTATCTTCACTCGTGGCGAGACTCAATCATTAACAACTGTAACTCTAGGAACAAAACTAGACGAGAAGATGATTGACGAGGTTCTTAACCAAGGAAGCGAGAAGTTTGTTCTTCACTATAACTTCCCACCATTCTCGACTGGTGATGCTCGCCCAGTTCGTGGATTATCACGTCGCGAGGTAGGACACGGTAACTTAGCATTCCGTGCTCTTAAACCTATGGTTCCAAATGGTGAGGAGAATCCATACGCTGTACGTATCGTTTCTGATATCTTAGAGTCTAATGGTTCATCTTCAATGGCTACTGTCTGTGCGGGTACTCTTGCACTAATGGATGCTGGTGTTAAGATGAAAAAGCCAGTTAGTGGTATCGCAATGGGCTTAATCTCTGAAGGCGATAAGTATGCTGTACTATCAGATATCTTAGGCGATGAGGATCACCTAGGAGATATGGACTTTAAAGTTACTGGTACAGCTGATGGTATCACAGCTACGCAGATGGACATTAAGGTTGATGGTTTATCTTACGAGGTACTAGCTAAAGCTCTTGAGCAGGCTCGTGTTGGTCGTCTACATATATTAGGCAAATTAACCGAGACTATTTCGGCTCCACGCGAGGACTACAAACCACACGTGCCACGTATGGTACAAATTACAATACCAGGCGAGTTTATTGGTGCTGTTATTGGCCCAGGTGGTAAAGTTATCCAAGAGATGCAGAAAACATCAGGTGCTACTATTACCATTACCGAGGTGAACGAAACAGGTGTTGTTGATATATTTGCTGAAAACAGAGAGGCTATTGATTTTGTACTTAACCGTATTAAAGGTATCATTGCTGTACCTGAGGTTGGCACTGTATACGAGGGTAAAGTTAAATCTATCATGGCATTCGGTGCATTTATCGAGATTCTACCAGGAAAAGATGGGTTACTTCATATATCAGAGATTGATTACAAGCGTTTCAATGATATGGAAGAGACTGGCATTAAAGAGGGAGATATTATAAATGTTCAACTTCTTGAGGTTGATAAGCAAGGTAAGATGCGTTTATCACGTAAGCCTCTTCTTGAGAAGCCAGAGGGATGGGAAGAGCCACAGCGCAGAGAGCGCAAAGAGGGTGATGCCCCACGTCGTAACAACAATAACAACGGAGGCGGTCGCAATAATCGCCGCTAGTACCGTATAATCTAATAATAAAATAAGGGTTTTGAGATACTTATCTCAAAACCCTTATTTTATGGCATCATTACTT
>CAYJHM010000013.1:0-22116 GCA_964369935.1 uncultured Rikenellaceae bacterium | reverse complement strand
GTATGATATGTCGAGATTATCTTTCGATACCTCTAATGCTCTTGTAGCTATACTAAAAAGCCTACTGTTATAGGTGTATTCGTCGTACTGCTGCGAAATAGATTTTGTTACAGTGCTTTTTAACTGCTCTATTTCAATGTTTGCAATCTCGCTATTAATTTTAGCTATATTAATAGCTCTATTAACTGCTCCTCCCGAGAAGATTGTTGCATTTACCGTTACACCCGCATAAGGCTGAAGTTGTCTATTATTTGCACCACTAAATGCGTCGTTATACCTCATTCCCATAGCTCCTAGTAGAGTAGGGTATCTCGCCCCTTTTGTTTGAGCAAGAGCACTTTCTGCTATTTTAAGGTTAATATATTGATTCTTTAAGTTGCTGTTACTGCTCATAGCGGCATCAATAAGTTGCCCTAGGGCATATTCGCCGTTTGGAGTGTTAAGTGGCTGATTGATGCTCCATTTACTATATATATCAACCCCCATAACTAAATTTAGTTGATACATAGCATTTCGCAGCTCTTTCTCTTGCTTAATGTAGTTCTGATAATCGGCAAGATAGGCACTCTCCGACTGTATAATTTCGTAGCTCTGTTTACCCCCTAAGTCGTAGGCCATTTTATCCCTATCGTATATATCCTTCGATAAGGTATAAACAGTTTGATATACAGCCAATAATTCACGAGATAGAATGTAGTAGTTATATGCTATTGTGATATCATATACCGTATTCTCTATCTGAACAGCCTCTGCGCCACGTGTTAATTCGTACTTATAGTCGTTAATCTTTTTTGATAGACGTATGTTATATCCATCAAATAGCACCATTTGGGCATCTACTGAGCTGGTTAATCCTGCCGATGTTTCGTTGCTAACTAGGTCGGGAGATACCGAGTAGTTAGCACTACCTGTAACAGTAGGATAGGCACCAGCAGCCCCCCAGCCGATATTCTGTTCGGCACTTTTACTATCTAATTTCGATAATAATACTCCGTAGTTCTCTTTTAATCCTATTGCAATAGCATCATCTAGGGTTAGTTGCTGTTGGGCACTAACCCCTATGGCTGATAAGGCTACAACCAATGCCGTAAATATTAATCTCTTCATTTTACTTTTATCTTATAATTTCAGGAGCTTCGTTTAGCTCGCTATCAACTAGTTCACTTATTTTACTGTCACGTATAGCCACCTCAACACTCTCGCTAGTTGCCTCTTTATTGCCTTTAAGTTTAGCAAAGAATAGGCTCGATCCATTTGAACATTTAATAAGCACAGGGAAGAAGAATAGCACAAATAGGGTACCTAGTAATATACCATAACCAAGCGATATAGCAATTGGGATAACAAATGCAGCATCACTACTAGTCTCTCGTATAAGAGGGAATAGACCTATTGTGGTAGTGGCAGAAGTTAGGAGGATAGGACGCAGACGATTACGTCCAGCATCGATAATCGACTCGACAACACTCTTACCCTCTTTTAGTGCATCGTTGTAACGTGCCATATACACAACGGCATTATTGATAATTGTACCCGATAGTGCCACCATTCCCCAAATACTCATTGTAGAGATAGCTGTATTTTCGATTAAGTGCCCCCAGATTGCTGCAATGAACGATAGCGGAATCATAAGGATAATGATAAATCCTTGAGCAAACGAGCGAAGGTAGGTGAACAGAATAAGTACAATAATCAAGAAGGCGATACTAAAATATGTTGCGATAGTATCCATATCCTCGCCCGAACGCTTAAACTGACCTTGGAATTCATAAGTTAAACCAGGATATTTAGCTAGTAGCGAAGGTAGAATATTCTCTTGAATATCGGTAAATACAGGGGTTATAGATGCACGAGGATCTTTCATGAACGCCTCAACACGTAACTCCTTTTTGCCGTTATAGTGGTTAATCTTTGTAACACTACGCTGGTTCGAAAATTCGCATAGCTGCTCTAACGGATACTCGCCACCATCAGCTGTACGTATTTTCAGCATCTTTAAATCATCGATTCCCTTACGCCCCTCTTCAGGATAGCGCACATAGAACCACACCTCGTTACGCCCGTCTTGTATGCGTTGAGCTAACGAGCCATAGAATCCGCCTCGTATCTGGCTCATCACATCAACAGGGGTAAGACCTAAGGTGTAGGCAAATGGTTTAAGTTTAACAAGTAACTCACGATTACCTAGCTGGTTATTGTCTAGTACATTATATAGTGCCTCGCGTTTAGCTAACTCTGCTTTAAGGTCGTTAGCTGCCCTGAATAGAAGTTCACTATTTCTGTTAAACAAGCTAATCGATATAGGAGCCCCCCAACGTGAACTTGCACCAACGGCACTTTTATACGCCTCGGGCACTTTGCCTATAACCTGCGATACTTTACTTTTAATATCCTCACTACTAATTCTCGAATTGTCTAACCTACGTAGATAAACATCCATATCACCAGCGTGCTCGCCAATCTCTGAACTTTGGAAGGCTCTACCCGAGGCGATATTGATATTTGTGATATACGGCTCTTCGCCCATTTCGGCAGCTAAGAGTGAATCGGCAACACGTGCCTTTTGTGCCATATAGTTAAGTGCCTCAAGTGTTTTTTCTTTGCTTGTTCCAGGCTTCATAGCTAGGTCGATAGCAAATGACTCTTCGTTGCTTGCAGGGAAAAATACCATTCCAACCCTACCGCCTATAAACATACCTGCTGTTACAATGAATATTCCTATGATGATAGATACAACAATCATTTTCTGATTCATTGCCCACCTAATATAGGGAACATATACCCTGTTTGCTATCCATTTAATTCCATTATCAATGGCACCCACAACTTTACCCATAGCCGAGCGAGGTGAAGCTTTTGATAACACCTTCTTGTTAGCAAGGTGGCTAGGGAGAACAAAAATCGCCTCTATCATCGAGAAGAATAGACATAGCATTACTACAACGGCCATTTCGTACATCATCTCTAAATTTCCCTCGATAAACAGCAGAGGCATAAAAGCTACAATAGTTGTTATTGCCGAAACTATAACAGATGATAACATCTCTTTAGTTCCTCTAATTGCTGCTACACGTGCCGAGGCTCCTCGTTCGAAATGCGAATAGATATTTTCGCTTATTACAATACCATTATCAACCACAATACCAATCACCAGAATCATACCGAATGTTGAAATCATATTGATACTGATTCCCATTGCGCTAGCTATGATTGCCATACCTAAGAACGACATTGGGATATTCCAAGCTACCCATAGCGAGGTGCGCACACTTAGGAATAACGAAAGGGCAACTATAACTAGGAAAATTCCCGATAAACCATTAGAATATAGAATACCCATTGTACCACTTAGTGTTCTATTCATATCGCGAGTTATAAGTAGCTCCGAATCGGTATGTGTACGGTTATACTCTTTGATATACTCATTTAGATAGTCTGATGTTATTTGAAGATTCTCCTCCTTTAGGTTCATTATGCGGAAAAATATGTTGCGTTCGCCATTCATATAACTCTCCGAAGGGGTATCTTCGAATCGTTTTACAACCTTTGCAACATCTTTGATTCGTAGTGGTGTGCCATTTTCACTTGCTCTGATGACAATATTCTCAATATCCTCAATATTCACACTACGGTTACGCATATTAATCTTAACCTGCTCTCTATCACTCTGAATCATACCTCCATAAAGGTCTACATTATACCCTTGGATTGCATTAGAAATAGCGGTGGTGGTTAATCCATATCTCTGAAGCTCTGTCTCATTCACATCAACCGACATCTCTATTCGAGAAGGTACTCCACGAAGAAAGACTTGCGATACATTACCCGAGGCAATTATCTCGTCTTCGATGCGTTGAGCCTCATCCTTCAAACGTATAGGATCGTCGTATTTAGCCCTTAACGAGAAGAAGAACGCTGGGGTAGTAGTACGTGTTTTAACTACACGTGGGCTCTCCGAACCAGCAGGGAAGTTTGATATAGCATCTACGGCATTCTTAATATCGAATACCACCTTATCTACATCATATCCATTCATTACGGTAACCGAAACACTAGCACTATTCTCTTGCGAATACGAACTGTGCTCTTTAATTCCTGGTACACCCCTAAGAGAGTTCTCGATAAGGGTAACAACGCCCTCCTCCATCTCTTTTGGGGTTGCTCCTTGGTATGTTACCGATATATTTATACTTTTACTGCTAACAATAGGGAAGTAGGATTTGTTCATATCCATAAAAGATAGAGCTCCTAGTATAGCTATTGCAAAGATAAATATCCTAGCGTAAAAAGGATATTTAACAAACATTGTTATTAGCCTATTCATTGTCTTTTGATATGTGTTGATTAATAACCGTAATTGTTGAGCCTATGATAGGGGTGATAATCGACTCTTGAACCACTATGTCGTTACCAGTGATACCACTAATATATACCCAATCGCCTAATTCGAACTCAACTGTTACCTTTTTTGATTGTAGCTTACTCTCAGAGTCTATTACATATATAACATTATCTTGGGCTAATGCCTCGTTTGGTATTTCGATAACACCCTCAAGATTTCCAGCACTTAACGATACATCAACCATTTCGCCCTCGAATAGTTTGCCCTCTTTATTGTCGATATGGACATACACATCAACCATCTGAGTGCGCGAATCGACATACGACGAGATACGAGAAATTTTACCAGTTACCTTTTCGCCTGTACGTGCCGACACTATCGCCTCACTGCCTTCGCTTATGCGTGATACTTCGTCTATTACTACCGCAGCCTTAACCTCTAGGTGTTTTGTTGAGGTGATAACTCCAATCTGTGCATTTTGCGAAACAATTGCACCAACCTCTTTTGATACATCAGTAAAGACACCATCAAATGGGGCATAAATATCGTGCTTGCTTAGCTCTATCTCTTGTGTGTGTATATCATAATATTGCGATATGATATTGTTTGCTGCAATATACACTCTCTCCTTGTTCGAGCCAATAGCTGGAAGTTCAGGTGTTAATTTGTTTAGGTCTATCGAATTGAAATAACTTTCCCATTTCTGATACTCGTTAGGCATATCATACTTTATATCGGGAAGTACCTGCGATAGGGTAGTTAAAAATTTACTCTTTGCAGATATTAACCTCGAGTTGATATCGTCGCGGTTAATCGAGAATAGTAGTTCACCTTTGGTGAATGTTTCACCCTCTTTAAGAGGTATAGCACCACGCTCAATCTTTCCTCCTACCTCTACACCCAATGCCACAACATCCTGTGAAACAACCCTGCCAGGGTAGTTTAATGATATAGGGAAGGTGCCTGGCTGCTCTTTAAATCCCTTTAGCGAGATGGTTGTAGCGTTACTCGGGCGTTTTCTTACCTCAGGTTTAGTATTAATAAATAGTTGTGCAATAATAACCGCACCTGCTAGTATAGCAACAATTGTGAGGGCTGCTATAAGCCTACTTTTCGCTGGTTTCTTCATTGTTTAAAATTCTCTTTGTGTTATTAATATCATTATTTATCTCTTGTAGTAGTTCCTCGATAGAGGAGAATTGTTTTTCTGTGCGTAAAAACTGCGTTAATGTTACCTCGATTGTTTGGTTGTAAATATCTTCGCAAAAATCGAAAATGTGCACCTCTAACTGCCTGCTTGAAAGAGCCCCAACTGTGGGGTGAGTACCTATATTTGCAACACCATTATAGTAATTACCTTGCCAATTTATTTTGGCTATATACACCCCATTTTCGAGGTGACTGTAAATATTATCAACCAATATATTTGCCGTGGGGAACCCAAACTTACGTCCTCGCTTCTCTCCGTGGATAACCTCCCCCTTTAATTTTATTATCTGATGCATACTATTTAAATATTTAGGTGCAAAGTTACTAAATTAATAGAATATTACTATTCGATTTTGTCGACAAAATAGTGGTGTTTGTCGATAATAAGAAAAAAGTATTAAAAATAGGGTTAATTATTGTTTATTTGAGAAAAAAAAGTTATTTTTGTGGTAATAAAGTTAGTTAAGCATTATTTTTTTGTTGTGGGTTTGGTTTTAGATTATATAGATAATTACAATCTTGAGGGGTTGATTATAGGGGTTTCAACATTTTTGATTATAGGACTTTTTCACCCTATTGTGGTGAAGTGCGAATACTATTTTGGTAAACGAGTATGGTATCTCTTTTTGCTATGTGGTATAGCAGGGATAGTGGGTTCGGTATTTGTGGAGTCGATTTTGTTGTCTACACTACTTGGGGTTTTTGCCTTCTCATCGCTGTGGAGCATAAAAGAGCTGTTCGAGCAGGAGAAGAGGGTTAAAAAAGGGTGGTTTCCCCGTAACCCAAAGCGTAAATATGATTTTTAATGATATGGCAGAGAAGATATTTTATACAATAGGCGAAGTGGCTGAAATGTTTGATTTAAGCGTGTCAAAGGTGCGTTATTGGGATAGTTGTTTTAATATTTTAAAGTTAGAGAGAACAAAAAAAGGGAATAGGCTTTTTCGTCCCGAAGATGTGAAACACTTTAGGTCAATCTATCACCTGATAGAGGAGAAAGGAATGACCATTAAAGGTGCTCAAGAGTATCTTAAGCACCATAAATTATCAGATATAGAGCGTGATGCTGTTGTTATCGAGAAGTTAGAGGGTATAAAGTCGCTACTGCGTGAGGTGGCACTGAATATGAAAGAGAGGGAAAAGGGTGGCACGATTCTTTATGATGATTCGGAGTTTTAGCAGTTTATATACCCTTTAAAAAATATATTATGATTGTAAAAGAGATTATAAAAACAATAGAGAAGCTTGCCCCTCCTGCCTTAGCCGAGAGTTACGATAATGTTGGATTAGCTGTTGGAAATCCTTCTATGAGTGTGACGGGCGTTATCGTGACCCTTGATGTGGTTGAAGAGACTGTTGAGGAGGCGATATCTCGAGGTGCCAATATGATTGTGTCGCACCATCCGCTAATTTTTAAGCCTCTGAAGTCGCTCACAGGCAAAAATTATATTGAAAGGGTTATCTTAAAGGCTATAGCTAATAACATAGCAATATATTGTGCCCATACAAATATTGATGTCTCTTGTAAAGGGGTGTCGCATGCATTAGCTCGCGAGTTGGGCTTAAAGCATATCAAGGTGCTTAAACCACGCGAGGATAATATTGTTAAGCTAATAATATACTCTCCGTTCAATTATTCGAACGATATACGCAAGGTGCTATCAGATATGGGGGCAGGGCTTGAATGGCCATACGATAGTTGCTCGTTCTCGTCTATTGGCGAGAAGCGCTACCGTCCTATAATTAATTTAGAGTATGGCAAAGAGCTTGGCTCTACTGTTACCACCGAGAAGGAGGAGAAGATAGAGACTCTTGTTCAGAAACATCTGCTTGATGCAATATTGGCAGCCGTTGAGCGTGCTCATCCATATAATGAAATTAATTATGAACTTGTTAATGTAAGCAATAAAGATATAGGTATAGGGTATGGAACGTATGGGGAGTTGGCTGAACCTATGACCTTAGATCAATTTTTACTATTCACCAAAGAGGTGTTAGGTTTATCTTATATTAAATATTCCGAGCCTAAGCGAGAGAAAATTTCGAGGGTAGCAGTGTGTGGTGGTTCGGGTGCTTCGTTTATATCTGATGCTGTTGCCGTAGGAGCAGATATATATATGACAGGAGACTTTAAGTACCACGATTATTTTAATACTGATAGCGGAATTATTTTAGCCGATATAGGTCATTATGAGAGCGAACAGTTTATATTAAACACTTTTTGTGAGGTTTTACAGAAAAATTTTATTAACTTTGCAGTTCGCAAGAGTGATGTCCGTTCAAATCCTATTCATATCATATAGGATTGGTGGTATAAGTAGCTGATATATAATAGATTATTTAATACATATATAGTTAATGAAAAAGGAAGCAAAAAATCGCAGTATTGAGGAGAATACAATCACACTCTATAAGCTGCAACAGATCAAGTCGAAGATTGACGAAATTAATCGTATCAAAGGTGAGTTACCATACGAGGTTCAAGATCTATCTGATGGGCTAGCTGGGTTAGAGACTCGTCTGGAGAATTTGAATGCACGTGTGATTGAGCTTCAGGAGATGGCAAAGAGCAGCAAGGTAGAGATTGAATATGCTAAAGAGCAGATTAAGAAGTACCAGGAGCAGCAGAATAATGTTCGTAATAATCGCGAGTACGAATCTTTATCTAAAGAGGTGGAGTATCAGGAGTTAGAGATTCAACTTCTTGAGAAGCATATTCGTCAGTATGGTGAGGAGCAGAAAGAGAAGAGTGCTTTAATCGAGGTTGTAACAAACGAACTAGAGGATAAGCGTATCTCTTACAAAGAGAAGAGAGAGGAGCTTGACACTATTGATAGCGAGACAGCAAAAGATATAGAGGCACTTGATAAGAAGGCAAAATCGCTTGAGGCGATAATAGACGAGAGATTATTGCAGGCATTTGAGAAGATACGTTCGATAATGAAGAATGGTCTAGCGGTGGTGTCTGTTAAGCGTGATGCTTGTTCGGGATGTTTTAATCGTATCCCACCTCAACGTCAGTTAGATATCCGTATGAGTAAGCGTATTATCTTCTGTGAGTACTGTGGAAGGATTCTTGTGTCTGATGAATTAGAGGACTAAAGCTCTTTTTTAATACCTTATATAATATAGACCTTTGAATAGCTTGGTAGCAAGTTGTTCAAAGGTCTTTTTTCTTTAGGCTAATTAGTCGTCCCTTAAAAAGGAGCCTTAGCATTAATAATCAGAGAAATACAATGATATTTTGCCTGAAAATATTGCAAGATTTTGACTTAGTTTGCTTAAAATCTTGCAAAATTTGAAAACAAAAAACTATTTCTCTAATTAATAAACTTCGGTCAATAATCTTTTCGTTTTTTAGTGGCATTTTTTCACTTTGAAAATCAATCACATAGCCCGCTATGCAATTGCTTTACAAAGCAAAAAACTACTCACTAAAAAATCAAAAATATTAATTGACCTTTTTAAGGGACGACTAATTCGCAAAACTCTAGTTCAAGAAAGCTTTTAGTTATTTTAATACATTGTAAATCAGGTGATTTGTATTTAGAGAATCTTCCTTCTTAATGCCTGTGCGGCTCGCACCGTCCCGCCGACGTGAGGCGAATCACACCGTCAGGCATCATCCGTAGGCACGCCACACACTCATTAAAAGACGATTATTGAAACATCTCTCTGTTTCAATAATCGTCCAGTGTGGCGAATCGCCCAAAGGCGATAACTTGACGTCGGTGGAGCTATGCGAGTTGGTTGGAGGCGATTTTATTACCGTTCGCTCTAGTGCAAAGGGTGTTATCGTAGTCCGCAAAAAAAGAGAGTGACGTTATCGGGGCTATGATAGTTGGTTGGAGGCGATTTTATTACCGTTCGCTCTAGTGCAAAGGGTGTTATCGTAGTCCGCAAAAAAAGAGAGTGACGTTTAGTCACTCTCTTTTTTTGCTCCTTGGGGAGCTAAAAAGGGTAAGCTACTCACATCGCACCGCTCAACCATCTACCCTTGCTGCCTTCCAACCCTGGGGGAATTGACAGGAGCTGGTCGTGTGAGACTTACCCAGCGCAAAATTATAAAAAAAAAAGGTAACTGCAAAATTTATTTGCATAAATCAAGCAAAAAAAATATTGCAATATTTTTTTTGCTTGATTATTAGTTAGTTGTAATTTTGATATATAAAATAAATTTGCTAATTATTATAAAATTTATTAACTTGCACTCTCAAAAATGAAAATTAGACAAGCTATGAACGACTCGATTAAATCACTTTTATTACTCCTTTTACTAATCGCTATGGGGTACGGACTAGGATTAGCCGTAGGTTATTTCGACTATAAAGTGGTAGCAAAAGTTAAACAAGATGGTGTAGTTTATATTCCAACGGGCAGTACACTCAAAGAGCAGGCTCATATTCTCTATAATAAAGGTTTTCTACAAGACACTACTGAGATTATTAACCTAGCAAGCAAACTACGCTCAACGCCATTCGGTGGGGGGCAATATCTACTAAAGAAAGGAATGACATTCTCGGAAGTATTCTCTATCCTCGGTGGGGGCAGGCAAGTGCCAACTAATATAACATTTAATAATGTTTACGACAAATACAGCTTGGCAGGTAAAGTTAGTGCAACTATCGAGATGGATTCGGTGCGCTTAGTTGCGCTTTTTAATAACGATTCGTTATTAAAAAATCACTCATTAAAACCCGAGAATGTGATATTCACCTTTATACCCAACACTTATGAGGTGTATTGGGATATTAATGAAGATGAGCTTATCTCTAAGATGAAAGATGAGTATAATCGTTTTTGGGGGAATAGTGATAGGATTGCAAGGCTTAAAATGTTAGATATGACACGAGAGGAGGTTATGACGCTAGCCTCGATAGTAGATGAAGAGACAAATTTATCTGCCGAAATGCCAATTATAGCAGGGGTCTATATTAATCGTTTAAATAGGGGGATGTTACTTCAGGCCGACCCTACTGTTAAGTATGCTTTTGGAGACAGAACACTACGTAGGGTTTTGGATAAGCATTTAGAGATTGATTCGCCATATAATACGTATAAATATAAAGGGTTGCCTCCAAACCCAATAACTATACCGTCGATAGCGGCTATTGATGCTGTTTTGAACTATAAACCTAATCGTTACCTCTATTTTTGTGCTTCGGATAAGCTTGATGGTACTCATTTATTTAGCCGTACTCTTTCAGAGCATAAAATTAATGCACGTAAATATGCTAGAGCACTAAATAAAGCTAAAATTTATAAATAGATATGGCTAAAAAGGCAGATAAGGGGTTTAATGCCACTATTGAGAGTTATCATAAGGTAATGGGGGATATAGCTAAAGGTGAGCTGGCTACTATCTACCTGCTTAATGGCGAAGAGTCGTACTTTATTGATAAGATAAGCGAGGCTATAACCAATACTGTGCCTAGTGAGTGGGCTGATTTCGATATGGATGTCCTTTATGGTGCAGATAGTAGTGCTGGCGAGGTGATAGAACTATGTCGTACTTATCCTATGGGGGCAGCTCGTAGGGTAGTGGTAGTTCGCGAGGCTACTCAGTTATCTGATATTGCTAAATTAGAGGGGTATATTCAAAACCCATTGCCAACCACTACTTTAGTTATATGTTATAAGGGTAAGAGTTATGATAAACGCAGTGCACTATATAAAAAATCTGCTACTGCGGGGGTTGTGTTCGAGTCGGTAGTGGCTCGTGACTATGAGGTTAAACTTTTCTTGTCGGAGTTACTTGCTACTCGTGGGTTTACTATCGAGTCTAAAGCTAAAGAGTTACTTGTAGAACATTTAGGTAGTGATATTACAAAAATTGATAATGAGATAGCTAAGTTGATGAATGCTATGCCTGAGGGAATTAGTGTTATCAATAGCGACCATATCGAACGATATGTGGGGATAAGCAAAGAGTATAATATTTTTGAGTTTAATGATGCGGTGGCTACGGCTGATATGTTAAAGATGATGCGTATAGCCTCGTATTTCGAGTCGAATCCTAAGAGTGCACCTCTGGTTATGCTACTACCTACGCTGTTTAAACATTTTTTGTCGATATTCAGTGTTGGAATGATAATTTATGATTGTAAGAAAAGGGGTGTGTCGGTACCCGATAAATACGCCTTAGCTAGTCAAGCATCTCTTCCTAGTGCATTTTTTGTTGATAAATATATTGCAGCCTCATCTTTATATCCTCCTCCTCGTGTGTTACGTGTGTTGGGATATATTCGTGATTGTGATATGCGCTCAAAAGGTATTGGATTGGCACCACTATCCGAGGGCGAACTGCTTCGAGATTTGATTTTAAAAATAGTAAATAGTAAATAATATGCTAACGTATATCATTATTGCAATAACGGTTGTTGTATCTGTTATGGGTATATCTAAGCCCGCGATTGTTGAGAGATTATCACTATACCCATATCGTATAGCAAAAAAACGAGAGTGGTATAGAGTGGTTACTCACCTCTTTGTGCATGGCGATTACTCGCACCTATTCATTAATATGTTTGTGTTCTGGTCGTTTGGCTTATACATTGAAGATAGCTTAGTGTGGCTGCAAACCGAACGGATTGTTAAGTTGGTTAATTTGAATTTTCTTCTCCTATATATGGGGGGAGGGGTGTTCGCTTCGCTTTTTGATGTGATAACAAAACGCAATAAGTTCTACTATCGTTCGGTTGGTGCATCGGGAGGGGTTGCAGCAGTTCTGTTTGCTTCGATTTTTCTTAACCCGTGGAGTGAGATTCTATTTTATGCTATTATCCCTATTCCAGCGATACTTTTCGGAGTCTTCTATATAATTTACGAGAGCTATATGGCTAAACGAGCAAGAGGGAATGTGAATCATCGTGCTCACCTATTAGGGGCACTTTATGGTTTTATATTTATGATGTTAGTGGATGCCGATTTCTTTATTTATTTTATACGTCAGTTATTAAGTCCTAAATTTTAAAAATATAATGATATGAGAATAGTTTTTCTAGATGAATCGACAGTGGGGCAGATTCCCGCTCTTGAACAAGTTAAAAAGTTGGGTGACTATACAGGTTATAATCTTACCTCACCCGAAGATACACTTGAACGCATCAAAGATGCTGAGGTTGTTATAACAAATAAGGTGGTTATTTCGAAAGAGATTATGGCACAATCGCCAAATCTTAAACTTATATGCGTGGCTGCAACAGGTATGAATAATGTTGATATAGAGGCGGCTAAAGAGGGTGGAATCGCTGTTCGTAATGTTGCAGGCTACTCAACTGATAGTGTGGTTCAGATAACATTCTCGTTACTATTCGAACTAATGTCACACACCTCGTATTATAATCAATATATTCATAGTGGCGAGTATGCTGCATCTAGCTCATTTACTTCACTAGCTAAGCCATATAACGAGTTAGCAGGTAAAAGATATGGTATAATTGGTTTGGGCAGTATTGGTAGAAGGGTTGCCGAGGTTGCTACGGCTTTTGGTGCTGATGTTTCATACTACTCAACATCGGGTAAAAATAATACAAAAGATTATCATTCGGTATCGCTTGAAGAGCTTTTACGAGTGTCAGATATTGTATCTATTCACTCGCCACTGAATGATGCTACGGCAGGGTTGATTGATCGCAGTAAACTAAATCTTATGAAGAGCAATGCACTACTTATTAATGTAGGTAGGGGAGGTATTGTTGTAGAGAGGGATTTGGCTGATGCTCTCAATTGTGGAACAATAGCTGGTGCTGGGCTTGATGTGTTTACAGTTGAACCTATGACTAAAGATAATCCACTGCTAGAGGTTAAGGATAATGCACGTTTAGTGATGACACCACATATCGCTTGGGCATCGTTAGAAGCACGCGAGCGACTTCTCTACACAACAGCAGAGAATATCAGTAGTTGGATAAAATCGGTACAGTAGATGTCAAAAAAGAAGTTAGATAGAAAGGCCTATAAAGAGGCTTGTAAGAATTTTTTAATCAAATTGGCACGTCAAGAGGGGGTTAATGAACTCCCGAGTAGAGTGTTATATGAAGTTGTAGCTAGTGGTGAGGGGGATAAACACCCCACCACTAGTAATGTTGTAGCAGTTCATTATAGGGGAACGTTAATTGACGGTCGTGAGTTTGATTCAACTATTGGTAACCCTTATCCCGAAACGTTATTACTACGTGAAGCGATTGAGGGGTGGCAGATAGCCCTTACTCAGATGGTTGTAGGCGATAAATGGCGTATCTATCTCCCTTACAATGTAGGTTATCAAGATAAAGGGGTAGATAATATACCACCATACTCAACCCTAATATTCGAGGTCGAGCTGATTGCTATATATTAATATTATTGTCCAAGGAAATTGCGGATCGAATTTATGCTCCTCTAACGCATTTAAATCCAATTTTGGGTAGCCCACGAATGTAGGGTGCTTAAAAATCAAAAACATATTTTCCAAGTCGCTAATTTAAGATAAATTATAAATGTCAGTTAGTTAGGTCGTTAGTTGATTTTTTTTGGACACTTTAAAAAAAGAGTACATTTTATTTGGTAGTTTTTTAAAAAAAATGTATATTGTGAACATAAATATCAATCTGATGATTATTTTTTTGTATTTATAAGTTTATTTTTAAGTGTTTAACTAAAAAAAAAGTTATGGATAAGAAATTTAAGTTAGTGTTTGGCAGTATTGCCATTGCCGTTGGGGTTGTATTAATTCTTATTAAATCATCCTCACTTATTGCAGTTCTATTAATGCTTATTGGCGTAATATTTATTTTTAATGTATTAATAAAAAACAAGGTTCTTTTTTTTGTATTGTCTGCTGTATTGACAGCGCTGACCATTTTTGTGTATATTAATATGCACGCCTTTAGTAGTTATGAACGTACTGAACAGCAAGTAATAGAAATAAATAATTAGTCGCCCCTAAAAAGGCGATTAAATAAATTGAATCCACCTAAAGTTGATTTAGGGGCAAACATTATTGTAGTCTCACTTTTTTTTGCTAACTTTGCCATTTGGTAGGTGCGTTAAATGCACTTCGGATAATAAATTGAATCACTATGGGAAATATAGTTGCAATAGTAGGAAGGCCTAACGTAGGTAAAAGTACTCTTTTTAATAGATTAGTAGGAATGCGTCAGGCTATTGTCAATGATGTAGCAGGCACTACTCGTGATAGGCATTATGGTAAAAGTGAGTGGAACGGTAAAGAGTTCTCGATAATAGATACAGGTGGATATATTCACAACTCAGATGATCAGTTTGAAGAGGAGATTCGCCGTCAGGTGTTACTAGCTATCGAAGAGGCTAGTGTTATTATGTGTGTTGTTGATGTAACAACAGGAATAACGGATGTGGATATGATGATGGCAGATATGCTACGTCGTACCCCTAAACCAATAATCCTTGTAGTAAATAAAGTTGATAACAACGAGCGTATATATGATTCGCACGAGTTCTATGGGCTTGGGCTCGACGAGCCTATGTGTGTATGTTCGCTTAGTGGTAGCGGAACAGGCGAGGTGTTAGATAAGGTTGTAGCATCGCTAACAGAAGATGAGGCAGAGGATATGATTGATGACTCACTTCCTAAAATCACCATTGTAGGTAGGCCAAATGTTGGTAAGTCGTCGCTTACTAATGCTTTATTAGGCGAGGAGCGTAATATTGTTACCCCTATTGCTGGAACTACACGCGACTCTATTGCTACCCACTATAATAAATTTGGGTTTGAGTTTAATTTGATTGATACAGCTGGTTTACGTAAGAAAACTAAGGTTTCAGAGGATATGGAGTTCTATTCGGTACTGCGCTCTGTTCGTGCTATTGAGTATTCTGATATATGTATCCTTATGATTGATGCCAAAGATGGTGTCGAGGCGCAGGATATGAATATTTTTCATCTAGTAGTAAAAAATCGTAAGGGTTGCGTTATCGTAGTAAATAAGTGGGACCTTATCGAGAAAGATCATAAAACAATGAACGAGTTTACCGAGAAGATAAAAGAGAAGCTTGCTCCGTTTAATGATGTGCCTATTGTATTTACTTCGGTAATAACTAAGCAACGTATATTTGATGTGTTACAAGAGAGTATGAGGGTGTATGAAAATCGTACACGTAAGATAACCACATCTAAGTTGAATGATTTCTTATTACCACTTATCGAGCATACTCCACCACCATCGGTTAAGGGGAAGTATATAAAAATTAAGTATGCAACTCAGCTGCCTACACCTACTCCGCAGTTTGCATTTTTTGTAAATCTGCCTCAATATGTACGTGATTCGTATCGTAGATTCCTGGAGAACAAAATAAGAGGAGAGTGGGATTTTGCTGGTGTACCTATCCAAATATATTTCCGTCAAAAATAGGTTGAAATGGGTTTATTAGAGAGTGTAAATGGTCCTGAAGATTTACGTAAGCTAAAACGTAAGGAGTTACCTCAATTATGCCAAGAGATTCGAGAATTTATTGTAAGTGAGCTGTCTTCAAATCCAGGTCACTTAGGTTCGAGTTTGGGGTGTGTTGAGATAGCTGTTGCCTTACACTACCTATATAACACCCCCGAAGATAAGGTGGTGTGGGATGTGGGGCATCAAGCCTATGCGCATAAAATTTTAACTGGGCGACGTAATTTTTTTAATACAAATCGGAAGATGGGAGGCATTAGCGGTTTCCCAAAGAGAGACGAGAGTAACTATGATGCCTTCGGTGGAGGGCACGCATCGGTTAGTATCTCGGCTGCGTTGGGTATGGATGTTGCCTCGCAGCTCAAAGGGGATAATAACAGATGTATAGCGGTAATTGGTGATGGTTCGATGAGTGGAGGTCTTGCATTTGAAGGGCTTAACAATGCTGGTGTTCAGTCGAAAAATTTACTTGTTATTCTTAATGATAACGATATATCTATCGACCCAAATGTAGGGGCATTAAAGGATTATTTAATGCAGATAACTGCATCACGTGGGTATAATAAGCTAAAACTCACCGTTAAGAAGAGGCTTAGGTATATGCCATCAATTCGCCGTTTTTTTAATAAAACCTGGACAGCTCTTAAATCTTCACTTTTTCAGTCGGGTAATCTTTTCGAGGCTCTTAGATTCAGATATTTCGGAACAGTTAATGGTAATGATATCGAGGCAGTACTATCTATTCTCGAGCAGATGCAAAATATCGAGGGGCCTAAGTTATTACATCTTCGTACAACTAAAGGTAAGGGCTACGAGCCTGCCGAGCGAGAGCAGACCACGTGGCATGCTCCAGGTGTATTTAACCCTGAAACAGGCGAGAGGATTAACTTAGAAGATAAGAGCTCGTTACGTTATCAAGATGTCTTTGGCCATACAATAACTGAATTAGCGAAAGAGAATAGTAAAATTGTGGGTATCACTCCTGCTATGCCTACTGGCTGTTCGCTTAATATTATGCAGCAAGAACTACCTGATAGGGTATTTGATGTAGGTATTGCCGAAGGGCATGCCGTAACATTTTCTGGAGGCTTAGCTGCTAGTGGAATGATACCATTTTGTAATATCTACTCTTCGTTTATGCAAAGGGGGTATGATAATGTTATTCACGATGTGGTGCTTCAAGGGGTAGATGTTGTATTCTGTCTTGATAGGGCAGGGTTAGTTGGCGAGGATGGTGTTACTCACCATGGTGTGTATGATATTTCATTTTTTAGGTGTGTTCCAAATATTATTATTGCCTCGCCACTTAACGAGCACGAGTTACGTAACATGATGTATAGTGCTTCACAAGGGGGCATGGGTGCTTATGTTATTCGTTATCCTAGGTCAAAAGGTGTACTTAAAGAGGCATGGCGTAATATATTCGAGCATATACCAGTAGGGCGCTCGAAGGTGCTTAAAGAGGGCAGTGATATAGCTCTCATATCGTTAGGTAATATTGGTAATAAAGCTATTTCGGCTATTGCTAAAGCCGAGAGCGAGTTAGGGGTGTCGGTCAAACATATCGATTTGCGATTTGTTAAGCCTATTGATGAGGATATGTTACACTCTATTGCAGCAGAGTTTAATAGTATAATTACACTCGAAGATGGAGCCTTGATGGGCGGAATGGGTAGTGCTGTACTTGAGTTCTTAGCTGATAATGGCTACTCAGGTAACGAGGTAGTGCGCTTAGGTGTGCCCGATAAGCTTATTCAGCATGGGCACGTTGAGGAGCTAATTTCGGAGTGTGGATATAACGAGCAGGATATTTACGATGCTATATTATCAATATCAAAAAAAGCGAGTAAATAATGCAAAATACATTGCCTCAAGCCTCTAGGCTTGGTACCGATGATATAAAATCACTGATACCACCATTTGTTATTCCTGCTATTATTGGAATGGTAATCGTTTCGCTATATAACATCATTGACAGGGCGTTTATCGGTCACGGTGTAGGTGTTATGGCTATCTCGGGTTTATCGCTTACTATGCCTATCAGCTCTATGATTGCAGCAATAGGTACTCTTGTGGGCGTTGGTGCCTCGGCACGTATATCGATTGTTTTAGGTAAACGCGACTATCAGTGGGCATGTAATATTTTGGCTCACGTTCCGATGCTAACGTTTATTTTATCCTCTGTGTTTGTGCTGTTGTCGTTTCTGTTTATGGACGAACTACTAGCACTGTTTGGGGGTAGTCCCGATACAATACCATATGCTAAAGAGTATCTAAATATTGTTATACCAGCTAGTATTTTAACTAACTTATGCTATTCGCTTAGTGGGGTAATTAGGGGAAGTGGTAACCCCAAAAAATCGATGTATGTACTATTGGTTGGGGTGGTGTTAAATATTATTCTCGACCCAATATTCATATTTGTGTTTGATATGGGAATCAAGGGGGCGGCTATCGCAACCGCTATATCTATGGCAGTGGGTGCAGCGTATGCCATTATGCACTTTATTGGTAAGGATAAAATTATCTCGTTTAAACTCGAGAATTTTCGATTAAAGAGAAGTATTATACGAAATATTATATCAATAGGAGTATCGCCTTTTGCAATTAACTTTTCGGCAAGTTGTGTAGCTCTTATTGTCAATACTCAACTCAAGAAGTATGGGGGTGATTTGGCTATTGGAGCATTCGGGATAATTAACAGCTACCTAACTATCTTGGTAATGATAATTCTCGGGTTCTGTCAAGGGGTTCAGCCCATAATCGGCTATAACTATGGGGCTGAATTGCGTGATAGGGTACGTACCACCTTTTTGCTAACCGTAAAGATAAATACCTATATCTGTGTAGCAGGGTTTATGATATTTCAGATTTTTCCCTCAACTTTATCCTATTTGTTTGTTGGGAGCAATGAGGTAGAGATGACAAATTTAGTGGTTCAAGGGTTACGGATTTGTTCGGCACTATTCCCTTTTATTGCTGTTCAAATTGTAACTTCACAGTACTATATGGCTATTGGTAAATCAAGCTACGCTATAATTTTGAGCGTGTTACGTCAGATAGTCCTACTAATTCCGTTGGTGTTATTATTGCCTAAGGTATGGGGTCTAACAGGAATTTTGCTCTCTTTCCCTATTTCCGATGGTCTATCTACATTAATAGCGCTAGTTCTTCTTTATCAGGAAGATGGGCTATTCTTTAAAAAACGGAAAGCTAAAGTTTAGATTATGGATGTTAGAATAAATAAATATATAAGCGATTCGGGCTACTGTTCACGTAGAGAGGCCGATAGATTAGTCGAGTCGGGTAGGGTAACAATCAATGGTAAGCAGGCCGAAATGGGGGCTCGTGTTACATCTAGCGATACTGTTAAAGTTAATGGACGCAAGATTGATAGTGCAGGAGTTGAGAGGGTTTATTTAGCCCTTAATAAACCTATTGGTATTGTCTCAACCACTGATCCTGCCGAGAGGGATAATATTGCTGATTTTATTGGTTACGGTAGTCGTATATTTAATATAGGAAGGTTAGATAAACCGTCGGAAGGGTTGATTCTCTTAACTAACGATGGCGATATAGTTAATAAGGTTTTGCGCGCTGAGAATAACCACGAAAAAGAGTATGAGGTGACAGTTGATAGACCTGTAAACGAGGAGTTTATCCGTAGAATGTCGGGAGGTATTCCTATATTAGGCACTGTTACAAAGCGTTGTAAGGTAGAGCAGAGAGGAAGATACTCTTTTCGTATTGTTTTAACCCAAGGTCTTAATCGTCAGATACGTCGTATGTGCGAGTATCTAGGTTACGAGGTAACAAAACTTAAACGCACACGAATAATGAATATCCAGCTAGGTAAGCTACCCGTAGGTCATTGGAGGTATCTAACACATAGCGAGATGGAGACTCTGAACCGCAGTCTAGAGGGATCAACCAAGGTTGCGCAACCTGCCAAGAGGCGGAGATAGGTGCGTTTGTCTACTATTTATGCTCTCTTGTCGAAATGCGACTATTAATGTTTTGAATTTTACAAATTTGACACTACTTTTGTATTGTTAAATAGTGAAATATGAGAGAAAACAGTAATTTACGCAAGATATTTAGTCACTCGGTAGTGTGGCTTATTCTTCTATCAATCAATATATTCTTTTTTGCCAATCTGTTAGGGCATAGTAGTGATATGTATCTATTGATTATATCGCTAAACATTGTTTCGTGGTTAATGTACCTAACAATTTTCTATGTTAATTATCTTGTGTTGATACCGCTATTTATGCATAGGGGCAGAATGAAAATTTATGTTTTGCTCTCTATTTTGTTGGTTGCAGCAGGATTTACAGGTATCAGAGTGGTAAATGAGAGCGAATATTATCGTAAACGGGCAAATGAGATGCCTAGGGTACGTACACGTGAGGAGGTGCTTAAGGGTATTATGGAGAGTAAGTATTTCGAAGAGCTAGGGGAAGAGGTAAGTAAGTTAGATATGTCTCAACCGATGAAAGATAGTGTTATGACAACAATTGCTGCTCTCTTTGCAGATAGGCATAACCGCCCTAACATTGATAAACGGCAGGTGCCCAAAGGTAACAATTCAAGGAATCATCTTACAGGGCAGGATTATAGGCTTATTACTAATCTGTATATGATTTTGTTATTGTACCTATCATCTTTAGTGTTGGGCTCTATCGAGAAGTCTAAACAGCGTCGTCGTGATATGGATAAGTTACAAAAGGAGAAGATTTCTAACGAATTACTATTTCTTAAACAGCAGATAAATCCACATTTTTTGTTCAATGCTCTAAACTCAATATATTCGTTGGTGTTGCCGCATTCGGATAGTGCCTCTGATTCGTTACTCAAATTGGCCTCTATTTTGCGTTATATGTTGTACGAGACGGATAAAGAGATGGTGTCTCTAGAAAAGGAGCTAGAGATAGCCGAAGATTATATTGCGCTTCAGAAGCTTAAATTTAACGATACTACCAAAGTTACATTTAATGTTGTTGGTCAAGTGATAGGTCATAATATCGAACCTTTAATTATTGTTCCATTCCTAGAGAATGCCTTTAAGTACGGGGCCGATAATATTACTGATTCGTTTATTGACATTAATGTTACAATGCAAGAGAGTTATTTTAATCTCGATATCTCTAATAAAGTGGTTGTTCATAGGGATAATGGCGAGAGTTCGGGTATAGGTATAGCCAATGTTAGACGTAGATTAGATTTGATATATCAAAATAACTACACTCTTGATATTAATGAGCAAGAGGGGGTATTTAGTGTTAAGTTACGTCTTAAATTACAATAAATTATGTTAAAAGCAATAGCAGTAGATGACGAGGCATTAGCTCTATCGGTAATAGAGTTATTTTGTAGCCGATACGAAGAGATAGAGCTTGTAAAACAGTTCAATAACGGTGTTGAGGTGCTGAAATATTTGGATAATAACGAGGTTGATATAATATTTCTGGATATTAATATGCCACATATATCTGGTGTTGAGGTGGCAAAAATGGTCGCTCGTAGGGCGATGATTATATTCACTACGGCATATCAGAATTATGCTGTTGAGGGGTTCGAGCTTGAGGCGGTTGATTATCTTATGAAACCATTTTCGTTTGATAGATTTAAAAAAGCAATATCTAAAGCTGCCGAACTAAAGAAACTTAGGGGTTCAGTTGATGGGGATGCACATCATATAGTAATTAAATCCGACTCAACACTTGTTAAACTAAATGTTGATACTATTATAGCTATTGAGGGGCTTAAAGATTATATACGAATTATTACAACAGAAAAGAAATATGTAACTAAAAGTACAATGAAGAGCATAGAGAGTAGTCTAGGTGGTTATGGATTTATACGAGTACAAAAATCGTATGTTGTAAATATTAAAATGGTTGAGAGTGTTAAAAGTGATAGCTTAACACTTAGGGGAGGCGCTGTTATTCCAATAGGGCAGCAGTATAAAACTAGTTTTATGGAGCTATTTAAGGCTCATAGTTAGTTTACCTAATTTCCGAATTACTATACCTTATAGAGGGAGATTCAATAAATGCGAATCATCTGACATGCAACGCATTAGGCTAATTCGCAAAACTCGGCAATGGTGCCAAAAATGGTTGGTAATATCCTTGTAATAGAGTGATATTC
>CAYJHM010000012.1:19496-22494 GCA_964369935.1 uncultured Rikenellaceae bacterium | reverse complement strand
ACCCCCATTTCTGAGAATTACCTCAAAAATGGGGGTAAATATTAGCTTTTAGTTACTTTAATACATTGTAAATCAGGTGATTTGTATTTAGGGAATCTCACAAGTGACCTCGGCGAGATTCGAACTCGCATCGTCAGAACCGGAATCTGATATTCTATCCATTGAACTACGAAGCCCCGATATTTTTATAACTCCTTGAAGAAATCGTTACCTTTATCGTCTACTATAATAAAAGCAGGGAAGTTCTCTACATAAATTTTACGTACTGCCTCCATTCCAAGCTCTGGAAAATCTATCACCTCAACACTCTTAATACTATTAAGAGCAAGTATAGCTGCTGGGCCACCTATCGAACCGAGGTAGAATCCACCATTCTTATGACACGCCTCTGTCACCTGCTCAGAGCGGTTACCTTTAGCTACCATAATTAGCGAACCTCCATTTTGCTGAAATAGCTGTGTATATGAATCCATACGCCCTGCGGTTGTAGGGCCAAAACTTCCCGACGGCAATCCTTTTGGGGTCTTTGCTGGGCCCGCGTAATATACAGGGTGCTTTTTCATATATTCAGGCATCTCTTCTCCCCTATCTAACAGCTCTTTAATCTTAGCATGCGCTATGTCACGAGCTACAACCATAGTGCCCTTGATATTTAGACGTGTTTTAGTAGGATATTTAGATAACTTTTCTAATACAGCCTCGATTCCCTCATCTAAGTCTATCTCAACAGCAGGTGATAAGTGTGGAGCACGCTCGGGAACATAACGAGCTGGTTCGTGCTCTAGCTGCTCGATAAAGATACCCTCTGGCGTGATTTTTCCTTTTATATTACGGTCGGCACTACAACTAACACCTAACCCCACTGGACAAGAGGCAGCATGACGTGGTAGACGTATCACCCTAACATCGTGCACAAAATATTTACCGCCAAATTGTGCCCCTACTCCGCATGTATGACAAATTTCTGTCACTTTGCGCTCCCACTCAAGATCACGAAATGCTCGCCCATGTTCGTTACCACTTGTTGGCAGATTATCTAAATACCCGGCAGATGCTTTTTTCACTACTGATAGGTTAGACTCGGCTGAAGTTCCCCCTATCACCAATGCTAAGTGATATGGAGGGCAGGCCGAAGTACCTAAGTCCATAATTTTCTGTTTAACAAATTCGGTTAAATTAGCCTCGGTAAGCAGAGCTTTAGTTTGCTGATATAGGAATGTTTTATTAGCCGATCCACCCCCTTTAGTCATAAAAAGGAAGTGATATTCGTTTCCTTTAGTTGCGTAAATATCTATCTGCGCAGGCAGATTATTTCCACTATTTCGCTCCTCTGTCATCGTTAGGGGGACAACTTGTGAATATCTTAAATTATTATCACGATAGGTTTCATATACACCTCGAGCAAGTGCCTCGTGATCATCTCCGCCGCTCCATAAGCACTCCCCCTTTTTAGCCACTACGATAGCTGTTCCTGTGTCTTGGCAGGTAGGTAGCTCTCCTTCGGCAGCAATCACCTGATTCATTAATAGCGTATATGCAACGAATTTATCATTATCTGATGCCTCACTATCATCTAATATGGTAGCTAGACGCTTTAAATGCGAGGGTCTCAAATAGAATGAAACCTCACGAAATGCCTCACGCGAGAGGAGAGTTAATGCCTCTGGCGAGACCTTTAACACCTGCCTACCATCTAGCTCTATTAGCTGAATATGCTCTTTTGACAGTAGGCGATAATTTGTCGAGTCTTCGCTTAGTGGAAAAGGCTCTTGGTAGATAAATTCGCTCATATTATTAATATCCTAAAATTTTTAACATTGATTGGTAACTCTGCTCTTTAGCAAATAGCTTTGTTGTGTAATCTCCAGTTTCAGGGTCTACATCAATAATTATATGCTTAGGAGCAGGAATAAGACAGTGCTGCGTACCACCATACCCTGCTAACGACTCTTGATATGCACCAGTATGGAAGAATCCAATATATTGCTTCGCATCAGTACTATCATCTAACTTAGGCAGATAGATTGCATTAGCGTGTGCCTCGGCATTATAGTAATCTTCACTATCGCAAGTCAAGCCACCAAGGAACACTCGATTATACTCCCTATTCCAGTTATTGATAGCAAGAAGTATATATCGCTGATTTATACCCCACGTATCAGGTAAGGTTGTCATAAACGAACTATCAACCATATACCAAAGTTCTCTATCGTTTTGCTTTTTCTGATCCATTATCGAGTATAGAACAGCACCACTCTCGCCTACTGTGAATGTCCCAAACTCGGTGTATATATTTGGTTCGTCTACCTCGTACTGTTTACAAGCATTCTTTATCTGCGAAATAATCTCCTCGGTCATATAATCGTAGTCGTAATCAAATCCAAGTGAACTCTTGATAGGGAATCCGCCACCAATATTTAAACTATCGAGTGTTGGACACACCTTTTTAAGTTCGCAGTATAGTGTAAGACACTTATTAAGCTCACTCCAGTAGTATGCCGTATCTTTAATCCCTGTGTTAATAAAGAAGTGCAGCATCCTAAGTTGGCATCTTTTATTAGTCTTTATCTTGCTCTTATAGTAGCTAATAATATCATTATATCTAATTCCAAGACGTGAGGTATAAAATTCGAATTTTGGCTCCTCCTCTGATGCAATCCTAATCCCTACCGCATATTTTTTATCTGAATCGATAACCTGCTCTAGGGCATCTAACTCCTCTTTATTGTCAAGGATAGGTATCACATTTTTGTAACCATCATTTATCAAGCCAGCAATATTCTCGATATACAAATTACGCTTAAATCCGTTACAGATAATCGTAGTATCGCGATTTAACTCCCCCTCACGCTCTAAGGCGTGAATAAGTTGAATATCATACGCAGAAGAGGTCTCTAACCCTATATCGTTCTTTAGAGCCTCGCTCAATACAAACGAAAAGTGTGAACTCTTTGTGCAATAGCAATAATGATAATCTGCATTGTAATCAACCTTTGCC
>CAYJHM010000012.1:0-19486 GCA_964369935.1 uncultured Rikenellaceae bacterium | reverse complement strand
ACTTACCTTTATAGTCTACTTTAGCCATCGCTACATTAAACATACGCTTAGCACGCTGAATCTGTGAGCTGATTTTTGGCAGATAACTAATTTTAAGAGGTGTACCATACTGCTTTATCACATCCATAAGCGGCACATCATGAAAATAGAGCTCGTTATCCTCTACAGTAAACTCAACTTGAGGAAAATCGAATGTCTGCTCTATAAGATCTGAATATTTATTCTTCATCTAAAATTAAATTGATGGTTAAACTATTACCCTACAAAAATATAAAAAAAAATCCGTTTATAAAAGTGCAGGGACGATTTTTAACAAAAAAAGAGGTGTGCCAACATAGGCACACCCCTTTTGAATAGCTATATAACTATTTTTTATTACTTCATTTCCTTATAAATAGCATCAAATTTCTCGAAATTACTCATCATCTCTGAAGACTTCTCACGTAGCGAGAAGAAGATTGATCTTAAAAGAGTTACGGTGTTAATATCAGATGGGTTAAGTTCGTGTGCCTTTAGTAAGTAAGGAACAGCTTTACTTTTAACGTCATTCATCTCAGCATACATACTATCAAGATTATCAACATCGGCACCTTTAGTAGAGATAGCTTTATTAATCTTGTTAGCAATATCATCAGCCAATATCGAATAACTAAATCCTAGGTTATAATAAGCAATAAACGAAGTAGGATCGATACCAATAGCCACCTTATATGCCTCGATTGACTTATTTACCTGTCCCATCTTCTCGTAAGCTACACCCTCTGCGATATATAGACCAACATTCTTAGGATCAGACCCTTGTGCCTGCTTGATATATGGAATCATCTTACTAGGATCCTCTTTTGTTCTCATATATATATCAATCAGTGTTTTCATAATATCTTGATTAGCTGGGAACTTAGCAATACCCTCTTCGTAAGTTGCCTTAGCAGCTTCAACATTACCTAGTCTATCTTCAGCATAACCTAAATAGTAAAGAACCTCACCATCACGAAGATCACCCTTCTCTTTTAGAATAAGAAGATACTTCTTAGCTACATCAAAAATTTCGCCTTGCATTCCACATACAGCAGCATAATAGTAGCTCTCTAACGACTTAGGGTCGTTCACTGCTGGGTTCTCTTGTAACTTCGCTGCTTTATCTGCATACTTAATAGCCTCCGGATAATCCTTTGAAGTAAGATTATTCTGCATTAAGATAAGATATGAACTAACAACATTCTTTAGCATTGGATCAACCTTCTCTTTTAGTTTAGGGTCAAGCTCAACACTCTTAAGAAGAGCTTTTTCGTACTCGAAAATAATATCTTCAACTAACGGCTTATGCTCAACATAGATAGATACTTTATTATCCATATCCATATAAATATCTACCGTTGGGTACTTATAAAGTTGTAACTGCTTACTACCAATAGTCTCAACAGGGATAGCATCAGCATTTGTTGGTTGCCCCATCTTCTCGACAATAGAGGTAGCCTCAGCACCCACGAATATATGCTTGATGTTGTAGTAATACACATCTTTAATTGCTTCTGCATACTTAAACCAAGTAGCACCTTTAGTTCCTTTCTTAGGGTGATCAGCTGCTGTTTTGGTCTTTCCCATCTTTTTAAGTAGGAAATTTGGATCAACTGGCGCCGACTCCGAAGCAGGCGACACAGTTTGCGACATAGCTACAGTCATAGATAACAGAGCTACTAGCGACATCATTAACTTTTTCATAATTTTAATTTTTATAGTTTATTTTTACTCCTCTACCTCTTGAGATGCCTCAACTTGAAGCTCCTCTTCTTGCTGCTCTAGTGCTACCTCAACCATTGTATCAAGGCTAGTATCAACCATCTCAGATGATTCTACGGTTGCACCCTCAATAGTTGCCCCCTCAATAGCCTCAAGCTCCTCTGGCTCCTCGCTCTTAGGCACTGGCACAATCGATGCAATCGAATCGCTACCTTTAAGATTGATAACTCTTACACCTTGGGCTGCTCGTCCTGTTACTCGTATCTCTGATACTGGTATACGGATAGTCATACCCGACTTGTTAATAATCATCAGATCATCATTATCTGTAACCTTTTGCAGCGAGATAAGATTACCTGTCTTTTCGGTTATCTGTATAGTTTTAACTCCCTTAGCTCCCCTATTAGTGATACGGTAGTCCTCTAATGATGTACGCTTACCGTAACCCTTTTCAGATACTACTAACACCTCGATATCTACACCTGCCTCGGCTGTTATCATACCAATCACCTCATTATCGTCAGAGATATCTATACCCCTAACCCCTTGAGAGTTACGACCTACCGAACGAACTGTCTTTTCGTTAAAGCGGATAGCCTTTCCTTGACGTGAAGCAAGAAGAATCTCGTTTGTACCATTAGTTAATACAGCCGATAATAGCTCGTCTCCCTCTTTAATAGTGATAGCATTAACACCATTAGCACGTGGACGTGAATACTCAACTAGCTTGGTCTTTTTAATGATACCAGCCTTAGTTGCCATCACAATATAGTTATTATTTATATACTCGCTATCGGTAAGCTGCCTAACATTAATATATGCGCGCACCTTATCGTTAGGTGTAATTTGAATAACATTCTGCAAAGCACGACCCTTAGAGCTGCGGCTACCCTCAGGTATCTGATACACTTTAAGCCAGAAACAACGACCCAGCTCGGTGAATAGTAGCATTGTGTTGTGCATTGTGGTAACATAGATATGCTCGATAAAATCGGCATCCCTAGTAGCGCTACCCTTAGCACCAACACCACCACGGCTCTGCGTACGGTACTCTGTTAGCGGAGTACGCTTGATATATCCCATATGCGAGATTGTAATTACAACCTCCTCATCAGCATAGAAATCCTCTGGATTGAACTCCTCCGAAGAGTAGATAATCTCGGTACGACGCTCATCACCAAATCGCTCTTTAACCTCTACAAGCTCCTCTTTTATGATACCCATCTGAAGAGACTCGTCGCCTAAGATAGATGTATAGTTAGCAATAAGAGCGCACTGCTCGTTATAGTCGGCAGTAATCTTATCCCTCTCTAGACCTGTAAGTGCACGCAGACGCATATCAACGATAGCACTACTTTGAATATCCGACAGTTCGAACTGCTCGATTAGGGTAGCTTTTGCCACATCAACAGTAGGCGAAGAGCGTATAATAGATATTACCCTATCAATATTATCGATAGCGGTAAGTAAACCTTGTAATATATGAGCTCTCTTTTCTGCTTGCGTTAATAGGTAACGAGTACGTCGCACTATTACATCGTGACGGTGCTCGATAAAATATTTTATCTGATCCTTAAGATTAAGAATCATCGGACGACCATTAACCAGAGCGATAGAGTTAATCGGGAATGAAGTTTGTAAATCAGAGTACTTATAAAGCATATTAAGTACAACAGATGAAACGGCATCCGATTTTAGCTCGATAACAACACGAACACCCACACGTGATGACTCGTCGTTAATATCTGCAATACCCTCTATCTTCTTATTGTTCACAAGCTCGGCGATTTTCTTAATCATCTCGCTCTTGTTTACCATATAAGGAATTTCGGTAATAACAATCTTCTCGCGACCATTATCACCCACCTCTATCTCTGCACGCGAACGCATAACAGCACGACCACGACCAGTCATATAGGCTTGACGAACACCCTCGTAGCCATAAATCATAGCACCAGTAGGGAAATCAGGACCTTTAATGTGGTTGCATAACTCCTCAATCTCTATCTCAGGATTATCGATATAAGCGCAACAACCATCAATAACCTCGCCTAAATTGTGAGGAGGCATATTAGTTGCCATACCCACAGCGATACCGTTAGTTCCGTTAACTAGTAGTAACGGAACACGAGTAGGTAACACATCAGGCTCGCGCATTGTATCGTCAAAGTTATTACTAAAATCAACCGTCTCTTTATCGATATCGGCAATCACCTCTTCGGTAATACGCTTCATACGAGCCTCTGTATAACGCATAGCAGCAGGTGAATCGCCATCCATAGAGCCAAAGTTACCTTGACCATCTACTAGAGTATAACGCAGAGACCATGGCTGAGCCATACGTGCCATTGCATTATATACCGACGAGTCGCCGTGTGGGTGAAACTTACCCAGCACGTCTCCCACAATCCTAGCAGACTTTTTATGAGGCTTATCAGCATGTAGACTAAGCTCGTTATTCATATCAAACAGTATCCTACGATGAACAGGTTTTAGTCCATCTCGCACATCAGGAAGGGCACGTGAAACAATCACCGACATAGAGTAGTCGATATACGCGCTCTTCATCTCTTCCTCAATATTTATTCTTATAATTCTCTCTTCAGTCATACATTTTTTATTTTGACATCTTAAACCGCATAAAGTTAGTAAAAAAATAGTAAACAAAAGCAAAAAATGCTGAATTTATTAATAAATTCAGCATTTTTTCTTATACTATTATCAAACTACGCTATTAACGCTTGATTAACGACTCTCTCATATCCTTTAATAACGACTCAATATCAACATTATCATACTCCTTTAATAGTTTGTTACCCTCTTTTATATCACTGATAAAGAGGTCATAATACTCCACTGGTACCCCCTTCGATACAAACTCTTTTTTTGTTATATCTAAAACTATCTTATTATCTTTCGCCTTAAGATAGCTGTACTGAATATCATGGAGTTTTTTTATCAGATGAAAGTCTGCCTCTGTCTTTAATGAATCGGCCACAAGATGAACATATCTAAATCCATCCTTAAGCTTATTTTGATTACTACAACTAATACTAAATAGTACTATTATTGCTACTAAATATTTTCTCATACTCTTATAATAATTTAAATTAGATAAATATTTCATATAGGAAGATTCCCTAAAATACAAATTACATAACTTACATATTAACCTGAGTTTTGGATAAGAAACAGTAATAGTTTATTACTCTGATTATAAGTAATTTAAACTATTTCTTATCCAAAACTCAGGTTATTACTCAGCCACTCCTCCGCCAATAAGCCGCTCTTCAATATAGAAAATTACGGGCTGGCCAGCTGTTACCGCCCATGCAGTGTCGGTTAGCAGTGTCACCTTTAACTTATCAGCCGTGAATCGTTCAATGGTGCAATAACCTGTTGGATTTACACCTATTCCCCTCACTTTTACTACTATATTATGAGCAGACAACGCTTCGTCGAGCGACTGAAAATTGTAATTTGCAACTATTATTTTGCTCGACTGCAACGTAGCACTATCCCCAACCACTAGACGGTTATTTTTATTGTCTATACCTACAACCGATAAGCCTTTTGAACTGTCATCATATATAACAAACCCTCTCTTTTGTGCTAGAGTGTAAAGATGAACCCCATTATGCCTACCAACAACCACTCCATCTTGCGATACCACATCACCCTGTTGCTGCTCCACTCCTTGTTGGCTCAACCACTGCCCAAATTTTTGACCCTCAAAAAAACAGACCCCCATACTCTCCTGCATAGAGACAAAATCGGTAGCCCACGGGACGGTATCAAGATAGTTTCGTACATCACGCTTAGTCATCTCGCCCAATGGGAAAATTATACGGTTAAGAGTGGATTGTGGCAAATCCCACATATAGTAAGATTGATCTTTTAAGCTATCAACCCCTCTGCCTATATAACTAACACCGTTATGTTTAATAATGCGGCAGTAGTGCCCCGTGGCAATCATACCACCACCTCTACTATCAGCAACCTCGATAAGGTATCGCCACTTAATGGTTGTGTTACACATAACACACGGCGATAGTGTACGCCCTGAAAGACACCCTTCAAGATAAGGAGTGATGATATCACGCTTAAATGCCTCTCGCACATCGTAGGTAACTATCTCGATACCTAAATGCTCTTTTATTAGAGATAAAGAGTGCTCTACTTTTTTTGATATTGTATCGCCATACATCCAAAGATAGACTCCAACAACATTAAACCCCCTAGACCTCATTATAGCAACAGTGGCGGTACTATCAATACCACCACTAATTCCTATGTAAACATCAACTAAACTCACTTAAATAAATTATTACGCTTCAAACTCAAGCTCTGGCACCTCACAGCTTTGAGTATTATATAGAGATCGTGCTAGCATAACATTATCTTGCACATCTCCCCTTAGTTCTTTAATCTTCTCTAAAGTAACCTCGAGCCCTTTAGTGAATTTTTCGAAATCCTCTGGATAGATATAAATTGTCTGTCTTATGTTCGAGAAGTTACTTCCAGCGCCCTCTCTTATTTTTCTCCTTGACTCGGTTATTGAGAGGAAATGCTCTCCGCCGAGTGTTGATTTAACATCAAGATAATAAGTCCTCTTCCCTGCTCGTAAGGTTGTAGAGTATATCTCATTTACCTCATCGTATTCAATCCCCTTTTTACGTTCTAATTCTTGCATAAGAAACTTTGTTTAAGTTAATAAATATGGTACTTGAACGTATAAAACAAGCTCTGTTTTGCGTATGTGTGGGTTTGCCTTATATGTCACTACAAATGTAAGTAAAATTATTGAACAAAACAAATTTTTTTACAAAAATTATTAAGAAATTTAACAATCAACGATAAACTTGCATAATATCAAACAAACAACCCTATCAATACACTACTGACAATCAACTATTTAATCATATTATAGAAGGTATCTCTTTCAACAGGAACAAATCCATTTTTCCGTATTAACTGCTGCATTTGACTCTCCGTAGTTATTTTTTTCTCTACACCAGCCTCTGAATATATATCGGTTGTATCATTAACCGTTCCGTCGATATCATCAGCACCGAAAAGAAGAGCCATCTCGGTTCGTTCAGCCCCATACATCGGAGGATACGCCTTTATGTGGTCGAAATTATCTAAAAAAATGCGTGAAATTGCTAACATCTTAGCATCATCGATAATAGAACTTTCGCCTGCGTAAGATAGAAGATTATTGGCACTACGATACTTAAGTGGAATAAATGCCGTAAAACCTTCCGTTTCATCTTGCAGATTCCGTAATCCATCAAGATGCGCTACCCTATCGGCAATACTCTCGATATGACCATAAAGAATAGTAGCTGTACTCACAATACCCATTTTATGGGCTACGCGATGAAACTCTAACCACTCCTCGGCAGTTGCCTTATCATTACAAATTTCGCTGCGTATAGACGAGGCAAAAATTTCAGCCCCTCCGCCTGTTACAGTATCCATTCCTGCCTTAACCATACGAGTAAGCCCCTCGGCAAAAGATAAACCACTTCTCTTATATATATCGATATGCTCCACTGCCGAGAATGCCTTAATTGCTACACCCTTGCCCACTAGTGCCCTGAGGTTAGAGACTATAGCCTCGTAGTGTTCGATTGTGTGGTTAGGATGAACACCCCCTACAAGATGAATTTCAGTAGTTGTAACCCTAAGACGCTCTTTTGCATAGCTTACAATCTCTTCGATAGTCATCTCACGAGCATCAATATCGCCAACATTTCGCCTATACGAACAGAATTTACAGTTAAAACGACAGATATTAGTAGGTTCGATATGGAAATTTTTGTTGTAGTAGACATTACTGCCACTCTTACGTTTTTTAACGATGAGAGCAAGCCTAGAAAGTTCGAAAAGAGGCATATTATCGTATGCCCACACAACCTCGGCAGGAGTGATACGTTCGCCTGTTACTACCTTATCAGTAAATTGTGCTTTTGTTATAACCATAGTGAAGTGAACTAATAAAGAGGGCGACTAACACAAAGATTAATCGCCCTTATAGAATTGACTATTTCGTAATATTTTTAATATAATTGAAGTGCGGACCAAAACGTTCGAAAGCTGCCCTCTCAAGCTCTTCACGGTGACGTGGGTGTGCAATACTAGTCATTAAGATGGCTCTCTCTTGAAGAGATTTACCTGCCAAATTAACTATACCATACTCAGTAGCAATATATTGAACATGGTTACGTGTTGTTTGAACCCCCGATCCTAGGTTTAAAACTGGTGCAATCTTACTAACACCATTCTTTGTCTCTGATTGAAGTGCAATAATCGAAACACCACCCTCACTACGTGATGCACCGTAAACAAAATCCACTTGACCTCCCACTCCCGAGAATATCTTTGTTCCAATAGAGTCGGCACAACATTGACCTGTAATATCTACCTGAATAGCCGAATTAATAGATGTAACCTTAGGATTACGACAAATAATCATAGGGTCGTTAGTATATGCAACATCTTTTATTAATACACCTGGATTATAATCAACAAAATCGTAAAGAGCCTGCGACCCCATCAAGAAAGTTGTTACCATCTTCCCCTTATCTAAAACTTTATTTGCACCATTAATAACACCGCTAGCTACAAGTGGCAGAACACCATCGGCAAACATTTCGGTGTGAACACCTAAATTCTTATGATTTTTAAGTTGCGAAAGTACAGCGTTAGGAATTGAACCAATACCCATCTGAAGACAAGCTCCATCCTCGATAACAGTAGCGCAGTAGTTAGCAATTAGCTGCTCCTCTGGCGTTGGATCTACGAAATGCGCTTGATGCAGTGGCTCGTCGTGACGACAGAAATGGTCAATCTTCGATACGTGAATAAACGAATCTCCAAAGATACGTGGCATATGACTATTTACAACAGCTATAACTACACGTGCTTGTTCCATTGCTGCAATACAGGTATCAACCGATGTACCTAACGACACATATCCGTGCTTATCAGGCTCTGATACTGTAATCATTACAACATCACATTTAAGCTGTCCATTACGAAGAAGACGTTGCGTATCTGACAGGAAGATAGGAATTAAATCAGCATATCCAGCCTGCGACTGCTTACGTACATTTGCCCCGATAAAGTATGAGTTAAGTTGGAAAATTCCCTCAAACTCCGCTGCCGTATAAGGAGCCGAACCCTCGGTATGTAAGTGACTGATTGTGATATTCTCAATCTCGCGGTTTCTTCCTCTCTCAACCATCGCATCAACAAGCACTATTGGCTCTGTGACAACACTACTCAGGTGAACAAAATCACCACTCTTAATTGCTTTTACGGCCTCGGCCGCTGTTACATAGTTAATCATTGCGGTATAAATATTGTTTTTAATTTGTGATAGCTTTAATAAATTTTTATAAGATCAACATCGCATCTCCATAAGCGTCAAACTTATACCCCTCTTTTATCGCCACATCATAGGCATTCATTAGAGTATCGTATCCAGTAAATGTAGATACCATTATCAGCTGCGTAGATTTAGGCAGATGGAAATTTGTAATCATCGAATCGGCAACCGAAAAATCATAAGGCGGGACAATAAATTTATTTGTCCAACCATCAAACGGAGTGATTAATCCTTGGGTAGTAACAGTGCTCTCGAGAGCACGCATAACCGTTGTTCCAACAGCGCACACTCTATGCTCGCCTAGCCTTGCCCTATTAACCTGCTCAACAGCACAATCGCTTACTACTAGCTGCTCCGAATCAAGCTTATGTTTAGAAAGATCCTCAACGTCGATAGTACGATAATTTCCTAAGCCTGCGTGTAGAGTAATCTCTGCAATATCAATTCCTTTAATCTGCATACGCTTAAGTAGGTGCTTACTAAAATGCAGCCCTGCTGCTGGTACTGTAACAGCACCCTCAACCTTAGCGAAAATATTTTGATAATTATCCTCATCCTCAGGCTCTACCACCTCACGTATCCAACGTGGTAGTGGTGTCTCGCCTAGCGAGTATAAGCATTTACGAAACTCCTCGTCGCTACCATCGAACAGAAAACGAAGTGTACGCCCCCTAGAGGTAGTATTATCTATCACCTCGGCAACCATTACATCATCATCGAAGTATAACTTATTACCTATACGAATCTTTCGGGCAGGGTCAACAAGTACATCCCACAAACGCTGCGAAGCATTTAACTCTCGCAGTAGGAATACCTCAATCTTTGCCCCTGTCTTCTCTTTGTTACCATAGAGCCTTGCAGGGAATACTTTTGTGTTATTAAACACAAAACAGTCCTTATCAGTGAAATAATCAATAACATCCTTAAACATACGATGTTCGATACCCCCACTTTTACGATCAAGAACCATTAAGCGTGCCTCATCCCTATTAGGATTTGGGTGCTTTGCAATTAGCTCAGGTGTGAACCCCTCAAAAGTGTATTGTGTAAGTTTCATACGCCATTTATTTATTATCCAAAAAAACTTTAGCCTTGTATAACGCTAAATTATTGTAGATTATTATATATTATTTTATTTTTTATTAAAAAAATTTTTTAGACTGATGCGGCTATACCCCAGCTTACAGCAGAGAACACTCAATACAACGCCCCTTATCGCAATATTCACTCTGTAACTGATTTAACGCTTGCGACTCGTATGCACTATCAATCTTCATTCCTTCGCCTTGCCAAAATGTTACTATGTGGTTATTCTCGCTCTTAATTTTCAACATCAACTCTATCACACTATCTTTTGTGCTACTATCAATCACCCCTAAAATCTTATGCATCGCTAAATTCATTGGCACAATAGCATTAATTATAAAAATATCGAGCCGCCACTTGGCTATATTCAGCGAACGAGAAACTTTTGCCTCGCACGCACTGAAATCTGTATGACTCTTCCAATATGGAGAGACCTCGCTAGATAGCAATTTATAAAGCGAATTGATATCATAGTTATCATACAGGTGAGTAGCAAAATTTACCCTATTATACAACATTGCCGATAGCTGTGCTACACCTAAATATAACTTCGACAGTTGCACTCCTTGAAGGTTAAATCGCTCGATAGAACTAATAGAGTATCTCTTACATATAGATGAATAGTGTTCCTGTAACTCACTAAGATAACTATTATCACCATCGCAATTTAGCAGCCCTAGCAAACCGAAGATGAAACCCTCAATCTCTTGTTTACTCTTAGCCTCTTGAACCACTAAATGCAGATATGGATTATCCGCTAAGTATATAAGTATCGGTTTAGCAGCAGCATCTTTGGGCCGTAAGTATGTAAACAACATTTTTATATATAACCTATTCCAATCACTACACAAACAATAGCTTTCTAATACACGTTTCGCTTTGGTCTCAAGCCTCTCGAATAGCAGCGACTCGAAAAGCGAACGACGATAAAGAGTTTGCCAACGACTAAGCTCGCTTACACATACACTACCCTTAGCATTACTCTTTAACATAACCCGCTGCAACAGCTCTTGACTGACAATACAGCGCATCACTAGGGTTGTTAAACTACAATTGGGCATATCAGCCACATTTACTATAACACAACTAATAGAGTCGCAATCAACCTTTCCGCTAGAGTGGACACTATTCCAATCAGACATTTTTGGGTAGAATAACACATCACCATATAAGCGACGACCATCACTCTCCACCTCGGCAAACTGCATATTAACAGAGCCAACTTTTGTGTCTCCTACATAATCAACAGTGACACTCTGGGCAGCAACTGGAATAAACGAATCGCTATATTGTGGATAGTGTAACCACATATATCGAATCAAGCTCAGAACATTTGGAATCATATTTAGTCGTCCCTTAAAAAGGTCAATTAATATTTTTGATTTTTTAGTGAGTAGTTTTTTGCTTTGTAAAGCAATTGCATAGCGGGCTATGTGATTGATTTTCAAAGTAAAAAAATGCCACTAAAAAACGAAAAGATTATTGACCTAAGTTTATTAATTAGAGAAATAATTTTTTGTTTTCAAATTTTGCAAGATTTTAAGCAAACTAAGTCAAAATCTTGCAATATTTTCAGGCAAAATATCATTGTATTTTTCTGATTATTAATGCTAAGGCTCCTTTTTAAGGGACGACTATTTAGTTTGGTTTAGCTTACTTTACAGTGGTACACTCTCGCCTATATCGGGCACCAAATGCGAAATATTTCGCCTCAATGCCTCGCTACGGAACACACGAGGAGGATCACTCATAGGTTCATCCGAGAGACTAAACGTACCATAGTGCATAGGTATAGTAACCGTAGCACCCATATCAACAGCTGCATCAAGTGCCTCGTATGGCGATATATGATTACGCTCCATTAACCAACGAGGTTTATATGCACCTATGCCTATCAAGGCATAGTCTATCTTTCCAAAAAGATTAGGAAGCTCTTTAAAATGATCACCATAGCCAGTATCTCCGCTATAATAGATTGTCTTCGAGTACGACTCAACTACAAAGGCACCCCATAATCTCTTTCCTCCATCTTTCGCCGAACGTTTGCTCCAGTGATTACTTGGCAGGAATGTAAACTTAACACTACCCTCCTGATACTGCTGATACCACGCCATAGGTACAATTTTAGTATTCGGTAGCCACCTAGCTAACAGCTCCTCCATACCCATACCACACAAAACAATAATATTTGGCGACTGACGACACACCCTTTTTACACTACGCTTATCTAGATGATCAAAATGATCGTGCGACAACATTAAATAATCAATATCTTTAAACACGGATGGGTCGGCTGGTAACGGACTTCGCCGTTTAACAAAATATATACTTCCAAAAACAGGGTCAAACATCATTCGTTTACCATCAACCGACATATAAAACGAGTTATGCCCTAGCCATATCAGATTATCACCCACTATACTATCTAACGATGATATAGTGTGCACATTTGGCTTCCACCGCTCGAAAAACTTCTCTTTAAACTGCGGATTAGGCGAGAATCGCCACTTGGCTACACTCTTAATACCTACACTCTTCGACAGATTACGATTAACAAACTGCCCTTTGTGCACCCTATTACCAATCCAATTCTTCTTAATGAATGGCAAATCACTATTTCGTACATGCCTATGTCTTGTCATACCTCAAAAAACTAACCCCTTAATCTCACAATAACCAAAACAAGCCCTAAACACCACAATTTAGCAACTATGCTCCGATTCTATATCTTCTCTTTAATAAAACTGTTTTTTGAAATCAAATATTGTGCAATTTGCACAGCATTTAATGCCGCACCCTTTTTTATTTGGTCGCCAACACACCAGTAAGTAAATCCAAACTTTGTAGATATATCTTCACGTAGACGCCCCACGTAAATTGAATCTTTAGCTGAACAGTTTATTGGCATTGGATATAGCCCTTCTGCTGGATTATCGACCATAACTATCCCCTCAGCATTAGCAAAAGCTTTTCGTACCCTATTAATATCTATCTCAGAGGTGCACTCAACCCATACCGCCTCACTATGCGAACGTAACACAGGAACACGTATACAAGTAGCACTAACGGCAATATCCGAATGCATAATCTTTCGCGTTTCGTTATACATTTTCATCTCCTCTTTAGTGTAATCGTTATCAGTAAAGACATCAACCTGAGGAATAAGATTGTACGCTAACTGATGAGCAAATTTACTAACAGTAGGCTCTTGTTTATTAACAAGTTGCGCTGTCTGGGTCTCTAACTCCTGCATTGCAGCTGCTCCTGCCCCACTAGCCGCTTGATATGTTGCTACTCTCACACGACTAATGTCGTACACTCCCCTTATTGCGTTTAGCGTTACCACAAGCTGAATAGTTGTACAGTTAGGATTAGCAATTATCCTCCTTGGGGCGTTTAATGCATCACATCCATTAACCTCAGGCACAACAAGTGGCACATCACTATCCATACGATAAGCGCTGGAGTTATCTATCATAATAGCACCAAATTTAGTGATAATAGAGGCATACTCTTTAGATACTGATGCGCCTGCCGAAACAAATGCTATATCTATATCTCGGAAATCGTCGTTGTGCTGCAACTCTTTTACAACATACTCCTTTCCCATAAACGGAATAATCGACCCAGCACTACGTGAAGAGCCAAATAACGAAAGCGAGCTAAAGGCAAACCCCTGCTCTTCTATAACCTCCAAAAACTGCTGCCCTACGGCACCACTAACACCAACTATTGCTATATTCATAATAAAAAAGAAATTAATATCCTCCTCTAATGGCTCTTCCCTCCATATAGGACTGTAATATTATAGTAGCACTCACCATATCAACCAACCCCTTATCCTCACGACGGACACTCTTACGAACTCCCCCATCAATTATCGCACGCTGCGCAATTTTCGAAGTAAAACGCTCATCACACATCTCAATTTTGAGGTTAGGCATCCTTTTTTTTATTGTACCTAAGAAAGGTTTAATATAACGATACGAGTCTGATAATTCGCCATTAAGTTGCCGAGGTAATCCAACAACAAGTAGCTCTACATCCTCCTTGGATAGATACTCCTCCAAAAAAGTGTAAACATCTTTAGTATCAATAGTTGTTAATCCCGTTGCTATTATCTGTAACGGATCAGTAACAGCTACACCTACTCGCTTCTTACCGTAATCTAAGCACAATATTCGTCCCATATACTATATGCAAGATTGCCTGAAACACACAAACTAACTAATTCGTACATCTCAGGCAATCCTTATCACTCAATAAATTACTTAACTAACTCTCTAAACTCCTCGATTGTCACCTCTCTATCAACAACGATAGCCTTTGGTGTGATATAATCAACTAATTTCATATCGTAAATCGAATCGAAAATACGACGCTGCTCCTCTTTGTTCGATAGAATCTGACGAGCGTAGTTCTCTAACATCTCCTCCTCAACATTTTGCATACCGTACTGCATAAACTGCATCTGAGCCGAACGCTTAGCCTCAGCAAGCAGTTCCTCCTGCTCTACCTTAACACCACTCTCAGCAGCTAAATCACGCTTAACAATATCCCAACGCATCATATCTACAAATTGAGGGTAATCCCTATCTATATCCTCACGAGAAACCTTACCTTCGTTAATTGTGTATAACCAACGCTTAACAAACTCCTCAGGAATAACCACTCCCGACGCCTCAAGAACCTTATTACGTGTATCTATTACCAATTTATAATATGTCTCTCTATCTAAATCGTTACGAAGTTGTGCTTCAACGTAAGCTTTAAATTGCTCCTCATTTGCTATGCTTCCATCAGGAAATGCTTTAGCGAAGAACTCCTCGTTTCTCTCAGGAAGAGCGAACTTACGAATACGAGTAACTGTTAAGTTAAACTCTGGATTGATGTTCTCAAGCTCCTCCTCGCTTACTGATAGTATAGAAGCTCTTTGTGATGGAGTTTTATATAGCTCATTAACATTTACAACCATAGTGTCGCCTACCTTCTTACCAATAAATGGAGCACGCTCGCTATCATTCATACTAATAAGACCTACATAAGCATCTTCGATTGTCATATCCTCTTGCGATAGAGTTACACTAACAGCCTCATCTTTTGCTATCTCCTCAACATCAACAAGTTCGCCAAAACGATTAAGTAGGTTGCTTGAGTACCCCTCACGCATCTCGTCGTTAATCATTAATGTATACTTATCGATAGCGATAGCCGATAAATCAAGATTGATAGCATCAATTACCGCTACATCTAAGCTATAAGATATATTCTCACCATCAACAAATTCAATTTGTGGTTGATCTTCGCTAGGTAGTGGCTCGGCAATAAAATTAACATTGTTCTCTTTTAGATCAGCAAAAAGAGCATCAATAGCTTGATTATAAGAAACCTCAGGAAGAACGCTTCTGCCATACATCTTCTTAATTAAAGAGATAGGAGCCATTCCTGGACGGAAACCTGGGATATTAGCACTTTTCTTAATACCTTTAAGCTTTTCGTCTACCTTCGACTGGTAGTCACTCGCCTCTACTGTTATAGTATATTGCTCTACCTGAGGCGATACGTTTTTGTGTGAAATAATCATCTTATATATATTTACTAAATTACAACCCAGAAACAGAGGAGAATTCAAAATTAACCTCCGCATCAAATATAAAAAAACCGCCACCTTACTAGGTAGCGGTCTGTGCGGATGAAGTGACTCGAACCCCCACGTCTCTCGACACTAGATCCTAAGTCTAGCGCGGCTACCAATTACGCCACATCCGCAAAAGCGTTAATTTGTCCCCTTAAGACGTTGCAAATTTAGATATTATTTTTTAATTCACAAAATTTTTCCACTACTTTTTTTATATTTTTTTAATAATATTTTCACATCCTTATTTAAGAAGCTAACAATCAGCAGAATATATATAATACTACAATAATCAAAAATTGTAATATTATATACTGCACTATATATTGTATACCCTCTACATACTACTATATTTGCATTTAATCAATTAAACTTCTAATTATTATGAGCAGAAACAGGTATTCAGAGAAGGTGCGTTCGGTGCGCGATACAATTATCGACACAATACAGGAGCTCTCTGAAGATAAGGAGAATCTTATTCCCAACATAAAGATAATAAAAGAGCTTACAACTATACTTAAAGAGATGGATAGAATAGAGGAGCGAGACGATAAGAGTGAAAGCTCTACCGAAGAGCTAAACACGTTTTACAGCGATATAACTAAAAGGGCATCAATTAACACTATTAACAAACAAAAAGAGAAATAACACTATGTCAAAAGAGAGAAAAGAGGTTATGCCCAAGGGGTTAAACCTATACGACACAATAAACAGAGTGGAGGATGGCTGGTGCCGTAGAGTCCACAACCTATCTTTCAGAGGGGGGCAATTAACAAGTGTCACAGAGCATAAATCAATAGATAATATAGCTGATAGCAGTTTCACTATACTATATATCTATCCCCTTCTACCAAAGGGCGATTATATTGCCTACAAAGAGGGTGTAATTTACCATATTACTAACAGTGTAGGCACTGTCACTACTAAAGGTACAATAACCACCCTACCGCTAGATGTATTACCTCATTCGATTGAGGTTACGCATTTCGGTGAGAGCCTATTTATTAAGTATAGCCTCAACAACGAGCCATTCCAAGAGATATACACATATAGCGATGGCGTTTTTAGCAGAGATAATTTTGAACTGCTGCGTGAGTTAGAGAACATAGAGATAAAATACACATTCTCCACACCTAGTAATATAACTACCGAGGAGTATGCGCCAAAATTTTCGACTGTTCATATAACAACCAACCCAAATGGTGTAGAGACCATCGAATCGATAGATAAACATTACGAAGGTATTATAGCAGATATGGCCAATGCAAACTATATACACGGTTCGGCATACCTTATATTTGCCATCAAACTACGAAGTGGTGAGATTGTGCGAAGTTCGAAAATTTATATGCTAAACTCCGAGAATGGAGCCGACAATCAATATGGCACTCTTTTTAAACGTTACCTAACAGCAGACAAAAGCACCATTGATTACTGTAAATATATTCACGGATACACATTCGAAGTGAACTTCGAGGATAACACCGATATAATCAATAACCCACTAGTTCAATCTGTAATCATCTATTCAACACGTATGAACCCTCTTTACGATTACGAGAATGTTCACACTCGATTCCCTAGCGATTCAAGCCGTGTAATTGAATACGATAATGGATATATAGGCACTAGCGCTAACTGCATAGCACATAAAAACACAATAGATGCTCTCTCGTATCCATTCTATCAGTTAGCCGAACTAGAACTACACTCAAACAGTTCGATAGTTATATCAGCTAAAGACTACGCAAATATCGAAACTCAAGCAGTATATTCGGCAATGGCAGCACCCCACTCTTATCAATCAGCTGGTGGGATAGGCCTAAACGGACGATGGCACCAGTTCAATATCACAGGACGAGCGTACACTCCATCTATTCCTCTTGTTGAAGATGACACTATAAAATTGGGATATGTTACTTATGGACGTAACATACCCAATATAGGAGAAACAGATAAAGTAGGGGTATGTGTAACACTAAACTTTAATGGCGAGGAGATAAAAGTAAACAACATATCATCTGAAAGTCTCTTCTACCCTGTAATAATCGAAAATGATGTTGTTACATTCCGAGATGAACCTTCGGTTATCCTACCAAATTTAATATCTTATCCCGATATTAGAGCAACAAAGGTAGAGGTTTTCATTACTAGGTACAATAACGACAAAGCTGAGATTGAGGCTGTCTTGCTCCGTACCTATGAACTCACACCAATCGCGAGCATTAACTACGCAGTTTATCGTAACACAACGCTTGATAGTATCAACTCGTACGAGGTGATACCTGTAAAAAATATCGAATCTAATGACTACACAATTATCGAAAGCGGTAGACTATTCACCATTCCAAACCTACTTATGGTATCAGAATGGGGAGCCCCTCAGATATTCCAACCCAAACACTTTTACTATGTAGGTAATGTGGGTGATAGCGCTATCCGTGAGGTAAATATCCCGCTCGATCAGCTTACCGAGAGTGGATTTGGTATGTTCCCTCTATATCTCTTTACCGACTCAGGCATTTACGGTATGCAACAGGGAGATGGTACTATATTATATCAATATATAGTACGGATTAATAGCGATATTATATCACCAAGCAGTAACAGTGTAAGTGCACTATCTGCCCTATACTATATATCTGATTACTCGATTCGTAAACTACGAGGCAGCAGTAGCGTAAACATTTCTATCGCACTAGCCGAGCAATATAAGGAGTTCATTAGCGGAGCGGAGCTCTATTTTCAACCATCAGAGGAGGAGTTATTAATCATTAACAGCAACTTCGATTATGCACTGGTCTACTCAATCGGATCATCAATGTGGAGCAGTCGTGATTTTGGCGGATTAATGCTTGATTATAAGCACTACATCGATGGAACAGCTATTTATGATTTATATACACAAGAAGAGGGCAATTCTCCTGATTGTGAGCTTATAACTAGAGAACTGAACTTTGGCACTACACGCCCTAAGCAGCTACGAGAACTTATCACGTTAATTAACAGCACTCAACCATACACCGTAACATTATCAGGCTCTATTGATGGTAAAAATTGGGCTACAATATCTAGCGAGAGCGACGGGGGCTCCATTAAGCGAGATGATGCATCATGGCGCTGGTTCGAGCTATCAATCAAGGGTAAAAACATATCTATAGACGGATTTATAGCCAATTTCAGGCAAAAATACCGCCGCTAAATTGAAAGCCTATAATTGAAACATCACCGTTTCAATTATAGGCTTGTTTCGGGAAACAAAACTTAACGCCCGTGCGGCTCGCACCGCACCGCCAACGTGAGGCGAATCACACCGCAGGCACAGAACAAAAATCATAATTTACTTGTTAATACGAAAATTGTTTGTATATTTGTATTTAAGATGAGGATACAGATAAGGTACTATTACTCAACATGCAGTAAAACCAACTAAACCTACTACAACCTATATTAAGGCTGTGTTCACAGATAGTTCAGACTTACTTGTTGTTCTCTATAAGTAGAGAACATCTTCAACATTAGTATAAGAGGCAGGTAAATCGTAGGTATGGCAATATAAAATTAAAATTATGAAAAAAAGTATTTTATTGACCATAATAATCGCTCCACTACTGTTTGGAGCAGGTCAG
>CAYJHM010000011.1:0-22771 GCA_964369935.1 uncultured Rikenellaceae bacterium | reverse complement strand
CAAAAGCAGCACACTTAGCTAAAAACCAACTATGATTAAGTGGAGCTGGATAGTACTCGGCAAAGTACCACTCGCCATCAGCCCATAGTTCGTTCCAGTTGTGATTACCATTAAGCTCTAGCCACATAGGAGCTCCCGCTATACGTGAGGGTATTCCAACACTACGAAGAGCTGCCGTAAAGAGGATAGATAAACCACTACACGATGCCATACCTATCTCCATCGATTCGGCTGGCGACTGATTAGCCTTTCTTCTTTTGGTGTTATACTCAACCTTAACCAAATCTTTCAACGAACGATTAATTGTATCTATCACCTCGAATATATCATCACAATTTGCAACTACTGGTGCCAACATCTTAAAGAATGACTCTCTCCAATTCTCTCGTGTCTCGTCGAGAGCAGCATAAGGTAACACATCATTATAGAATATATCTAACGGAATCTCGGCCGCCCAACTATACTCCCTACGAGCCTTATAGCCGTACTCTACACTCTTTGATACTATTTCAACTGGTAGAGTTTCTAAATCCGAATCTGGCATATAGGCATAAAGAAAGGCTGCTCCTTCACGCTCACCTTCGGGTGTTGCTTTAATTGCCGCATCAATAACTTTTACTCGCGCGGTGGGAATAGTTTTAAATCTCTCGGCTAGAACAGCATTAAGCTCGTCACTAACCCCCACATATCCCTTAGAACAAGAGATTGTAAGAAGTACAAATACAATTAAGTAGTTAAGTTGTCTCATATTATTATAGGTTGATTACTGTATTGCGTACAAAGTTATGTAAAATGTTTGAAAATTCAAAAAAAACAAATACCTTTGTAATATAAATAACAAATAAATGGAGATAATAAATATTACATTGGCCGAGTATGCCTCGCAGAATAAGTATGAGAGTTTTGCTCTTAACAGCCTAGATACACCTATGATTTTGAGGCTTTCTAAGCCCCACCGTAACGCCTTTTTCCAGATTTTAATAATCGAACAAGGGCAAGGGCGAGTGATGGTAGATTTCCAAGAGTACGAGATAAAATCACCAACTATATGTTTTATCTTTCCACAACAGATTTGCTCGTTTGCATTTGACGAGGGCCTAATAGGCGAAGCAGTTATGTTTGACCACACCATTTTCTGCTCGGAGATATTAGCAACCGAACTAAAAGAGTATAATATTAACCTGCATAAACGTGTTAATGTTATCAATTATCAACCAAACAACATTGCTCAGTTTAACGAGATTATTAGCATTAAAGAGCATATCAAACGCATAGAAGAGCCATATAATAATATACGTAAAATTCAGATAAAATTTCTCACTAAAATTATTATCCTGAAATCTATCGACTCAACAGCATCAGAGAGTTTCAAGGGAGTAAAAGATAAGGAACTAGAGCTATTTATGGAGTTCCGCCGCATAGTAGACAGCGATTTTAGGCACGAAAGGAGGGTTCAAATTTACTGCGATAGGTTAGGAGTATCAGCAAAACGGCTAAATCTTCTATGTAAGAGATATGGTAATAATACTGCCCTAGAACTTATCCACGAACGCTTATCACTAGAGATAAAAAAACTGCTTATATACGAAGAGTTACCACTGAAAGAGATAGCTTACTCGCTTGGATTCGACTCACAATCAGCACTCAATAAATATGTAGGACAGAAGTATGGTTGCACTCCAACCGAACTAAAAAAGCGAATAACCATATAGATTTATAGATTTGCGCCATTTTATAATTGTATGGCGCAAATTTATAACTCAATCAATAAATTTAACTATAACTTTGCACCATAATTAATTTAATATTTAAAATTATGGCTAAGTTATTTCAAACACAAGACCTATATCATGGTCTAGGCTCACTTTCTGAGCTAAAAAACATTTCTGGTAAAAAAGCAGTTATCGTTATCGGTGGCAAATCGGTACGTGAGAATGGTTATCTTGCAAAAGTTGAGGCTATCCTTGACGAGATAAATATTGCTCATTCGGTATTTGATGGCGTTGAGCCTGATCCATCTTTCGGTACTGTACGTCGTGGTGCTGAGTTTTTCACTAACGAGCAACCTGATTGGATTATTGGTCTTGGTGGATGTTCGGCTATTGATGCTGCAAAAGCTATGTGGGCAATGTACGAGCACCCAGATTTAACTGAGGAGCAAATGATTAAGGTGTGTGGTATCCCTGCACTTCGTAACAAAGCTCGTTTTGTAGCTATCCCTGCAACAAGTGGAACAGGTACCGAAATTACTGCCCTTGCTGTTATTACCGATAGAGAAAAAGGTGTAAAATATCCTCTTGTATCACACGAACTACTTCCTGATTTATCAATCGTTGATGGCGAACTTTGTAAAAGTATGCCTAAGAACGTAACTGCGAATACTGGTCTTGATGCCCTTACTCACTGTGTTGAGGCATACACTTCGAATATAGACGACAACTATGCTGATGCTCTTGCTAAAGGTGGTGTAGAACTTATCTTCGCTAACCTAGAGACAGCTTACAATGAGCCTGAGAATGGTGCAGCTCGTCAAAATATGCACGACGCTTCTTGCCTAGGTGGTTATGCATTCACTAACGTTTGGTTAGGTATTGCTCACTCATTAGCTCACCAAATAGGTGGTCAGTTTGGTGTTCCTCATGGTTGTGCTAACGCTATCGTATTAGCAAACGTAATCAGATTCAACTCTAAAGCTACTAACCGCTATGATGCGCTTGCTAAGTTAGTTGATACTCAAGGAGCTGAAGGGTTCGCTCAAGCTGTTGAGGCTCTTCGTTCGAAGGTAGGTATTGTTAGCTCGATTAAAGAGTACGGTGTATCGGAGGCAGAGTGGAATGCAGTAGTAAAAGATATGGCTGCTCACGCAATGGCTGACCCATGTACTAGCTTCAACCCACGTGTTCCAACTGTTGAGGAGCTAGAGAAGGTATTTATGTATTGCTACAACGGCGAGAGAGTAGATTTCTAATCTAACACACAATTTATTATAGACATTTCAAGTTGTTATATTGGGTAAATAACTCCCCAATATAACAACTTCAATTATTTTTACTAACATTGTATCATGAAATTAAATTATAAAATATATCTACTAACATCTCTTATATCATTGTTTATCAGTTCGTGCAGCCAAGAAAGCGATATTGAGCGAACTATTACCGAAAAAATTAAAGGTAGAGATTTAACCCTTGGTGTTTCTGTTTTTAACAGCAAAGGCAAAAAATTGGTGGATATAAATAGCGATGCACGTTTCGCTATGCAGAGCGTGTATAAACTACCAATAGCACTTGCTTACCTAGAAAATGGCACTATCGATTGGGGCGATTCGATACAAATAAGTAAAGAGCAACTACTACCTAACACGTGGAGCCCATTTAGAGAGGCTTATCCTAATGGAGCAACAATTTCGGTTATCGATTTTGTGCACTATGTAGTTGCAAAGAGCGATAATAACCTATGCGATGTAATGATTGATAAGGCAGGTGGTATTAGCAAAATTCAAGAGTTCATAGTAGGGTACGGGGTAGATAGTCTCTCAATACAAAATTACGAGCGAGAGATTAAAGCATCTTGGGATATACAGTTCGACAATTGGGCTACCCCTAATGGTGCTATCAAGCTACTTCAAAAGATATGGTTAAAGAAAAAGCAGGGTTCGCAGGTTAGCGAGAAGTTATGGCAAGTAATGAGTTCAACACAAACAGGAAGCGCAAGAAAGCTACTATCCGAAGAGACGATAATAGGTTACAAAACAGGGTTTTCGGGCAAATCAACCAATAAAGTAACAGCGGCGAATAACTGTATAGGTATAATCGAGAATCCGAACGGTGAAGATATATTTTTCGCCATATTTATAGGCAACTACAGCGAATCAGAGGAGTACAACTACTCTCTGATTGCCGAGATAGTCAAATTATTAGACTAATTTGCAAAACTCTACTATGCCTTATATCTTTTAGTAAATACTAGTGCTACCACTATACAGAATAGTATTCCGATAACGGTTGTTATTACCCCTGCGGTTGTGGCACCTGCCCCCGAGCTAGCTAGCGAGAAGTTATGAGCTACTGCTCCTCCTAGTAACATTCCTACAATAAATATCGAGGCATCACTGCTACCTTCACCAATCATAACTAACTGACGACCAGGACACCCCCCAGCAAGAACAAAGCAGAGCCCAGAGAGCGCCATTCCTAGAAAATTAGCAGCCCCATCTGTATGAGCTATCGGCTGCCCATCAAATCCTCCATTAAACGAGCCGAGTATTAAATTTGCAGTAAAGAGAGTTGCAATAAAAGCTATGAGACCGATAAACATATCTGTATTACGAGTAATAAACAAATTACGTATAGCCCCAACGGTACAAAATCTGCTTACTTGAATCAATCCTCCCACTAATAGAGCCAATCCGAAACTTAATATTATAGGAGCACGCATTGAACCAGGACCCGATACACTTGATTTTAGTGAGGTGAAATTTAGAACTAACATTGCTAGCAGAGAGATAAAAATTACAGGCATCACATATCCCGAAATTTTGTTCTCACTCTTATTTGGGGTGCCTAACGAGTAACCCTTTTTAACAAATAAAGACCCTATCCATATACCTGCAATTAAACCTGCTATTCCTAAGATAGCATTCCAATCGCCACCAGCAATTCGGATAAAGGCACGCCACGGACAACCTAGAAAAACTAATGCCCCAATCATAGCAAAAAAACCTAGCACTAATCTAATAATAGCATTCGAACTGCTACGAGGCTTAAATTCGTTACGTAACAAAGCAACAATCAATGCCCCAACCACTAGACCAATCACCTCGGGACGAATATACTGAACTATGCCTGCCGAATGTAGCCCTAAAGCACCTGCTGTATCGCGAATAAAACAAGCCATACATAACCCCATATTGGCGGGGTTACCGTTCAATTGTAGTATTACAGCGGCTAATGCCCCAACTACACCTGTGATTATTAATCCACTTCTATTAATAAAAATTTTCTTCATTTATCCCTATATTTAATAATTAATCTACAGCAACTATCTCCTGATACTCAATATCTTCGGATTTCATTATCTCTTCAGCTGAAGAGATATCAGAACTTGCTAATTTTAAGCAGAAACCACAATCGGAACTTAGATGACGTGGCACATTAATTAATTTCACCACTATACCTGCGTCGCTAAGTGCACTTTTTGCCCACATAGCAAAATTATTAGATTCGAAAAGAATTACACTATAATTTTCCATTACAACTATAATTAGAGATATTTACTAAAGCACAAATAGCTGTATCTATTTCATCGGTTGTATTAAAATGCCCAAAAGAGAACCTCACACCCCCATTAGGATAACTTCCTATGCTCTTGTGTGCCAATGGCGAGCAGTGCAGGCCTGCCCTTGAACATATCTTATAATCCTCGCTTAACATATCAGCCAAAACACCTACATCTATACCCTCGATAGCAAATGTTACTACCCCAATTTGCGGATTGCACTCAGACACCAATTTAAAACCTACAACTTTTTTTGTTGCTTCGGTAATAAAATGGTTAGTCAACTCTCTTCGGTGCTCTACAATACTCTCTAGTCCGACAGTGTCAATAAATTTCAATGCCGCATTTAAAGCAGCTAGACCCCCAATATTCAGTGTGCCAGATTCGAATATATCGGGTAAAAACTGTGGATGCTTAGTACTCTCGGATAGCGAACCTGTTCCGCCTTGCCTTAGAGGCTTTATAACAGTATAATCGAAGTTATCGGCTATTAGCATAGCCCCTACCCCTTGCACACCGTATAGCGACTTATGCGCTGTAATAGCCACTATATCAATCTGCATCTGCTCGAGCGATATAGGTAATATACCTGCACTTTGAGCCGAATCAATAATTGTAACGATCCCTCTTGCACGGCAAAATGCACCTAGCTCGGCTATGGGATTTACTTTACCGTTAATATTTGATGCGTGAATAGCCACAACAAGATTTGTATTACAAGGTATCAACTCGCGGAAATCATCTATATCAATAATATCAAGAGTAATTATTCCTCTATCTTTTAGGTTGTTTAGTATCCTAATAGTGCTATTATGCTCGATAGTTGAGGTGACCACATGCCACCCCTTACGAACAACCCCTTGAATTGCCATATTTAGAGCATCGGTAGCACTAAAGCACCATATCACCCTCATAGGGTTCTTTATACCCATCATCCTCGACACTCTTCTACGCGCATCAAACACAATCTCGCTAGCTTGATTAGCTAATGGATGAGACGAACGCATAGCATTAGCCCCGCAATTAACATAGTAATCATTTAAGGCATCAATAACCTCTTTAGGCTTAGGGTACGAGGTTGCACTATTATCAAAATATACCACCTTTATTTCTCGTATGATGAGTAATACTTCATAAATTGAGAACGCTCGTAAGCTGCACTCATATCTACATTCTTATAGTTCAGCATACCCTTAAAATCAGAGATTGAAGTGTAACCTTTTTGGTTCATCCAGCTAGAGATAAACGAATTCATTTCGCCTATAACACTGTAACCATTAAGGTATAGTGACGAACATATTTGAACAGATGCAGCACCTGCTAGCAACATTTTAACTACATCCTCGCCTGTGTGAACACCTGTTGTAGCCGAGTAGTCAATCTCGGGTTGTACTGCCGAACTCATTGCTATCCAACGCAGAGGAGTACGCAGTTCACTACTGGTAGAGAATCTATTTGCTACTGTTAAAGTCAAATTCTCGATATCAATATCTGGATCATAGAAACGGTTAAACATTACGATTCCTTTTACCCTACGGAAAAATAACTCACGTGCAATGTTTATTGGGTTTGCAAAGTTACTACTTATCTTTACCGCAATTGGCAGATTCACACTCTCGGTAACTTCTGCAACCGTTTGTAGGTAACTATTAATTAGCTCCTCGCTTGATTGAGTAGCACTTGTAGGCATAAAGAATATATTTAGCTCTAGTGCATCGGCACCAGCTGTAGCTATCTCTTTAGCAAACTCGCTCCACGAACCACCATTAAGACAACATATACTTGCAATAACGGGAATCGAACAGTTTGCCTTAACCTCCTTAATTAAATTAAGGTAGTTAGTAATACTATTCTCTTTAATGTAGTTAGTGATATACATAGCAGCATCAGGATAGTCGCTCTGTGCCTCAGTATAACTAATCTCGCCCATTATCTGCTCTTCAAATAACGACTTTAGAACAACAGCACCTGCTCCAGACTCTTCAATTCGTTTGATTGTCTCTAGCTTTGATGTTAAACCACAACTACTTACTATGATTGGACTCTTAAGTTCAAGCCCTAAATAGTTTACACTTAAATTCTCCATAATATCAATCTGTTTTTGTTTAATTATCTATTCAAATACTGCGCTTCCTATGCGTACCATTGTGGCGCCCTCCTCGATAGCAATAGGATAATCGCCACTCATCCCCATCGATAGAGTATCAAACTCCTCGCCTCTACCCTGTTTTATAGTGTCGAACAGCTCTTTTAATACCCTAAACTCAGAACGCACCTGCTCAGTATCGTTAGTAAAACTTGCCATCCCCATAATGCCCCTAATACGTATGTTTGACATACTTGCAAGCTCTTCCGAACGCATATACCCTAACAACTCAGAAGGCAGCCAACCGTGCTTTGTGCTCTCGGTTGCAACAAACACCTCCATTAACACATCTACACATCTATTGCACTTTATTGCCTCCTTATTTACTACCTCTAGCAGCTTTGCCGAATCTATCGAGTGAATAAGCGAAACAAACGGAACAATATATTTTGCCTTGTTACTTTGAAGAGTCCCTATAAGGTGCCATTGGATATCTTTCGGGAGTAGTTCATACTTCCTACAAAGCTCCTGTGGGCGGTTTTCGCCAAAGATTCGTTTGCCGCAATTATACACACTTTCGCACTCGAATAGTTCGCGATGCTTAGTAACAACTACAAATTCTACATTTTTTGGCAGCGATTTGTCTATTATCTCAATATTTTTTTCTATATTTGCCATTGTTTTAAACTTAAATAGTACTTTGAAGCATTTAGTTAATCTTGAGGCGTTACCCAAGAGCAAAAAAACTTATGCTAAATTGTGTCATTATCTTTGTAATAATATCCGACTACAAAGATAATATTTTTTAGGAGAAATATTAATATTTTTTTGTGAAATGAGGAAATTTTCTAAACTTTTTATCGCTCTGGTGTTAATTTTTACCATGAATGGGCAAAAAACGGCTGAGGCCTGTACCAATTTGATTGTCACTAAGGGGGCATCAAAAGATGGTTCGATTATGATAACATATAGTGGCGATTCGCATACTCGCTACGGGGCTATGCAGTTTGTGCCAGCTACAAGGCACCCTAAAGGGTCGATGGTCGATATATACGACTACGAGAAGGGTGGATTACGAGGAGAGATTAAACAAGTGAGATACAATTACTCGGCTGTTGGGCACTCAAATGAGTATCAAGTAGCAATGGGTGAAACAACATTTGGGGGTCGTAAAGAGCTAGTTAATAAAAGTGGTATCCTTGATTACGGTTCGCTTATGTATATCACACTTCAAAGGGTTAAGACTGCACGTGAGGCTATCATAATGATGGATAGGCTAATGACAGCATACGGATACGGCTCGAGTGGCGAGAGTATCACTATTGCCGACAAGAACGAGGTATGGATTATGGAGATTGTAGGTAAAGGAGAAGGTGTTAAAGGGGCTGTATGGGTAGCTCGCAAGGTGCCTGATGGATACATTTCGGCACACGCTAACCAAGCACGTATCACTACTTTCCCGCTAAACGACCCTGAGAATACCCTATATTCGAAAGATGTAATCACTTTTGCAAGAGAGAAGGGTTACTTTAACGGTGAAGATAACGAGTTTAGTTTTGCCGATGCCTACGCTCCACTAGAGTTTGGAGGTTTGCGCTATTGCGAGGCTCGTGTATGGAGCTTCTTTAATATGTACTGCCTAGGAATGGAGCAGTACCTTGATTATGCAATGGGAAACACTAAAGCTACTCGTCTACCATTATGGGTTATGCCAGAGGAGAAACTTTCGTTGGCTGACGTTGCAAAGGCTATGCGTGACCACTATACTGGCACTGCTATGGATATGACTAAAGATATAGGTGCTGGTGGCGAGGAGTCTCCGTATCGCTGGAGACCTATGAGTTTCGAGGTAAATGGTAAAAAATATCTAAACGAGAGGGCAACAGCCACTCAACAAACAGGGTTCTGGTTCATTATGCAACTTCGCAGTTGGCTACCTGATACAATAGGTGGAGTTAATTGGTATGGTGTAGATGATGCAGCAACATCGTGTTTAGTTCCTGTTTATATGTCGTCGTTAAAGGTTTCTGACCATATCTTATTAGGTAACGGTTCGATGATTGAATACTCACCAACATCAATGTTTTGGATATTTAATAGGGTAGCTCAGTTTGCTTATCTACGATATAATCAGGTTGGCAAAACAGTTCAAGAGTGGGCTAACAGGTTCGAGAGCGATGCTTTTGAGGCTCAATCACATATCGACGCAGTAGCTCTAGAGCTATACGAAACATCACCGCAAGCGGCAAGGGAGTATCTTACTAACTACTCGTTAGCTAAAACAAGCGAGTTATTTAAGTTATGGAATAAGCTTGATAGATACCTAATGGTTAAATTTATTGACGGTAATGTAAAGCGCGAGGAGAATGGTAAATTCTTAACTAACGGCCATTCGGAGGTTATCCCAGCCTCGCCTGAGCAGCCAGGGTATAGCGATAATTGGAAACGTGCGGTTGCTGAAGATGCAGGAGATAAACTACTGTTTATCGAGCTTCCAGAACCAAAAAAGAGCCGTAAGGAGTTAAAGAGAGAGAAAAGAGCAAAAAAAGAGAACGAATAATTATTAAATAAAAATAAATCATGAAGAAAAATTTTGTAATCTACGCAATTGTTGCGTGCATACTTTTTAGTGCGGTTAAGGTTGTAGATGCTTGTACAAGTATCTTGGTAACAAAAGGGGCATCAAAGGATGGTTCAACAATGATATCTTATGCTGCCGATTCACACCAGCTATATGGTGCGTTATATTTCCGCCCAGCTGCCGATTATCCTGAGGGGACAATGCTAAAGGTTTACGAGTGGGATACAGGTAAGTACCTAGGCGAGATTCCGCAGGTTGGTCACACCTATCAAACGGTAGGAAATATGAACGAGCACCAGTTAGCTATCTCTGAGAGCACATTTGGTGGTCGCAAAGAGTTGTATGGTCAAGATGGTATTATTGACTACGGTTCGATGATATACATTACTCTACAACGAGCTAAGACGGCACGTGAGGCTATAACTATTATGGACGAGCTGATGCAAACTTACGGTTACGCTTCAAGCGGCGAGAGTATCTCGATAGCTGACACCGAAGAGGTTTGGTATATGGAGATTGTAGGTAAAGGTAAAGGCGAAAAGGGTTCGGTATGGGTTGCTCGTAGAGTACCTGAGGGGTATATCTCGGGGCATGCTAATCAGGCACGTATCACTACTTTCCCACTTGACGACCCTGAGAATACGCTCTATTCGGAGGATGTTATCTCGTTTGCTAAGAAGAAGGGATATTACAAAGGAAGCAACAAGAACTTCAGTTTTGCTGATGCTTACGCTCCACTAGATTTTGGTGCTTTACGTTACTGTGATGCTCGTGTATGGAGTGCATTTAATATGGTAAATAGCGAGATGGGTAAATACCTTGATTATGCTATGGGTAAAAATCCAGAAAACCGTATGCCTCTATGGGTTAAGCCTGACAGAAAATTAGATGTTAATGATGTAGCTAAAATGATGCGTGACCACTACGAGGGTACACCAATGGATATGACAACAGATATTGGAGCAGGTGGCGAAGAGTGTCCTTACCGTTGGAGACCTATGAGTTTCGAGGTTGACGGTAAGAAATATCTAAACGAGAGGGCTATTGCTACACAACAAACTGCTTTCTGGTTTGTTAGCCAATCACGTAGTTGGTTACCAGACATCATTGGTGGTGTAAACTGGTTTGCTGTTGATGATGCAGGAACTTCATGTATGACCCCTATTTATAGTGCTTCAACAAAGATATCACCATATTTTAGCGAAGAGAGTGGCACAATGCTTGAATACTCAGACGAGTCGGCATTTTGGATATTTAATCGTGTAGCACAGTTTGCATACCTACGTTATAACCAAGTGGGTAAAACTGTTCAGCAGTGGGCTAAACGTTTCGAAGATGCTAGTTATGCAGCGCAGCCAGCAATCGAGAAGGTTGCTCTTGAAATATATGAGGAGTCGCCTGAGGAGGCTCGTAAGTTTATCACTAACTACTCGTATGATAGGGCAAACAGCCTATTCGATCTTTGGGTTGAGCTTGATAAATACTCAATGGTTAAGTTCATTGATGGTAATGTAAAAAAGGAGAAGGATGGTAAATTTATCACTAACGGACAGTGTGATTATATACCAGCTTCGCCAGATCAGCCTGGTTATACCGAGCGTTGGAAACGTGCCGTTATGCGTGACAATGGCAGAACGCTACTTATGCCAGCTGAAAAGTAAAATTTCAATATATTTTATATGAAATCAATAAAAAAGTTAGAATCTCTATTGTGATTCTAACTTTTTTTTGTATCTTGCAACGTTTTGGATTAAAATAATGAAAATTAATATAAATTGATAGTTATGGAGAATAAAATTCAGCAATTGACAGAGAAACTATACTCTGAGGGAGTTCAAAAAGGGAAGAGTGAGGCAGATAAGCTAATCACCGAAGCTCACAGCGAAGCTGACAGGATTATCAAGGAGGCTGAGGCTAAAGCACAAAAGATTGTAGCTACTGCTGAGGCTCGTGATAGTGAGCTTGCTACAAACACAAGAAAAGAGCTTGTGCTAGCAGGAAATCAGTTTGTTAGCGACATTAAACAGAGCGTTAGAGAGCAAATTTTGAGCAGAACTTTAGCCCAAGAGCTAAACAATTCATTTAATAATCCAAATTTTATATCCAATCTAGTTGAGCAACTTGTTATTCAATGGGGTAAAGGTGGCACAGTAGAGGTGCCTGCCGATATGAATAAGGAGATTGATGGTTATCTGCGCACTAAACTATCAAAAGAGTTATCTGATACTCTTGTCATTAAGGGGTCGGCCTCGCTTAAAGGTGGCTTCAGGGTAGAGATGACAGAGGGCAACTACTACATCAATTTTGGCAAAGAGGAGTTCGAGGCTCTTTTATCAGACTACCTACGCCCAAGGGTTAGTAAGTTAATATTTGGGGAGGAGTAATTTATGGCTCAATATTATTGTCTAGTAGCAGGTTTAGTTGATTATGGTTTCGATGCAGATAAAAAAAGTCTCAATTGGGAGGCTATCCGCAGCGAGATTATGGAGACATTAACCAAGCGAGATAGAGCACTCATAGAGCAACTTATGGGGCTCTATGATGTTAAGAATATTGTTGAGTGCGTATCTCAACCTGACGGATGGAGATATTCTCCTATGGGCACAATAAGCAAAAAAGGTATCGGGGAGATTGCTCCATTACTCTCGAAAAGCGAGACATACGACCCAGAACTACACAACGAGATTGTGATGCCTAAATTTGTTGCTAAGGCTCTTAGGATTATAACTGATAGTGAATGGGCTGAGGAGCAAGGGTACACTAAAGATATCTCTCTTGACACACTACTCTACTCTCTCTATTTCGAGACACTTTCTAAAACAAAAGGATTTGTTGCCTACTGGAGCAAACAGGAGTGTACTATTCGTAATATTAGTGCTGCATTCAATGCTCGCCGTTTAGGGGTAGAGCAAGGCAGGAATCTTATTGGCGATGGTTACATTGTTCAGCAGTTATCAACAAGTATTGCACCCGATTTTGGGCTCAAGGGCGAAATCCCTTATCTTGAGCAACTTTTAACTATCCTTGCAGGAGATAACATTGTAAAGAAAGAGCGAGATATGGATATGTTACGCCTATCGTTAATTGAGGAGCGTAATCTATTCAGCTACTTTAATGTAGATACAGTTTTGGGGTACTACCTAAAGATAGCGATGATTGATAGATGGCTCGCGCTTGATGCAACAGAGGGTAGAGAGATATTTGAGAAGATTGTTAAGGGTCTTTCAACAATCGATTACAGTGAGAAATTAGCAGAAGAATCAAAATAATAGATTATGCAAAATAAAACAAAAGGGCGAATTAAGGGCATCACCTCCAACCTTGTTACCGTAAAGGTTGATGGTCCTGTATCGCAGAATGAGATTTGCCATATACTTCACGGGGATGTTAAGCTTATGGCTGAGGTAATTAAGGTGACAGGGGATGTTGCCTATGTTCAGGTATTCGAGAGTACTCGTGGAGTAAAATCGGGCACCGAGGTGGAGTTTGATAATCACCTACTTGAGGTGACTCTAGCCCCTGGTATCCTAGCGAGCATATACGATGGTTTACAAAACGACCTAGCCTCGATGGAGGGTCTATTTCTCGAGCGTGGTGTTGTTAGCGTACCAATCGACTTTGATGCTATGTGGGATTTTACCCCAATAGCTAAAGTGGGTGATAGTGTTACCGCTGGCGACTGGTTAGGTAGTGTTCCTGAAAGGGTTATCGAGCATAAGATAATGGTTCCGTTTAAGATGAAAGATAGCTACACTATCAAGAGTGTAGCCGATAAGGGTAGCTATAAGGTAACCGATACTATCGCAGTGGTTGAAGATAGTAAAGGGGTAGAGCACACTATAACTATGGTGCAACGTTGGAGCGTGAAAGAGGCTATCACTGCCTATAAAGAGAAACCACGCCCTTACCGTGTAATGGAGACAGGAATTAGAGCTATCGACACCTTTAACCCACTAGCTGAGGGAGGTACAGGATTCGTTCCAGGGCCTTTCGGTGCAGGTAAAACTGTTCTTCAGCACGCTGTAAGTAAGCAGGCAGATGCAAATGTTATTATTATGATTGCCTGCGGAGAGCGTGCAAACGAGGTGGTAGAGATTTTTACAGAGTTCCCACACCTTGACGACCCTCACACAGGGAAAAAACTAATCGAGCGTACCACTATTATATGTAACACATCTAATATGCCTGTTGCAGCACGTGAGGCATCGGTATATACAGGTATGACAATAGGCGAGTACTATCGTGCAATGGGCTTAAAGGTTCTGATTCTTGCCGATTCAACCTCACGTTGGGCGCAGGCACTGCGTGAGATGTCTAACCGCCTAGAGGAGCTACCGGGGCAAGATGCGTTCCCTATGGATCTTGCAGCTATCATATCAAACTACTACTCACGAGCTGGATTAGTTACACTAAATAATGGTTCAACAGGGTCGGTTACATTCCTAGGTACCGTTTCACCAGCGGGAGGTAACCTTAAAGAGCCTGTTACCGAATCAACAAAGAAGAGTGCTCGCTGTTTCTATGCTCTCTCGCAAGGGCGTGCTGACAGTAAGCGTTATCCTGCTATCGATCCGCTTGATAGCTACTCTAAATATCTTGAGTACCCTGAGATTATGGAGTATCTAGAAACTAGCCGCAAAGCAGGCTGGGTTGATATGGTGTACAATGCAAAAAACATATTCCTACGTGGAAAAGAGGCATACGAGCAGATAAATATTCTTGGCGACGACTCGGTACCAGTGGAGTATCACGATAAGTTCTGGAAATCGGAGTTGATTGATTTTGTATTCCTACAGCAAGACTCGTTCGATGATATAGATGCTAACTGTACAACAGAGAGGCAGATGTATATGTTCGAGTATGTGATGCGTATATGCAATGGGGCATATAACTTTAAAGGTTTCGAGGAGTGCTCAACATTCTTTAAGGGGGTTATCAACCTGATGCGTCAGATGAACTACTCGGAGTATGAGAGTGATAAGTTCAATAGTTTCGTTAAGGAACTGGAGAGCCTATTAGATTCAAAAATTATTAAATAACGAGCTATTATGACAACTAAGGCTTTTCAGAAGGTATATACAAAGATAGATAATATAACCAAAGCAACTGTTACAGTTACTGCCGATGGCATAGGTAACGAGGAGCTTGCAACCGTAGGGGGGCAGCTTGCGCAGGTGGTTAAGATAGATGGAAGCAAAGTAACCCTTCAGGTGTTTGCTGGTACCGAGGGTATTGCAACTAACGACGAAGTAGTTTTCCAAGGTGTGCCGCCAACCTTAAAGGTTAGCGACGGGTTATCGGGGCGTATATTTAACGCTTTCGGCGAACCTCTTTATGGTGCAAAGAGTATGGATGGTGAGATACGTGAGATTGGCGGGGCAACCGTTAATCCATATAAGCGTATTCAGCCTTCAGAGTTTATCCCTACGGGTATCGCAGGAATCGACTTAAATAATGCACTGGTATCGGGGCAGAAGATACCATTCTTTGCCGACCCTGACCAACCATATAATCAGGTTATGGCACAGGTTGCACTACGTGCTAAGGCCGATAGGATTATCCTAGGGGGTATGGGTATATCGAACGACGATTTCCTTTACTTCAAAAATGTGTTCGACAATGCAGGGGCACTAGATAGGATTGTATTCTTTGTGAATACAACCGAGAATCCTCCTGTTGAGAGGCTACTTGTGCCTGATATGGCTTTAACAGCTGCCGAGTATTATGCTGTTGATAAGGGCGAAAAGGTACTCGTTCTACTTACCGATATGACCCTATATGCCGATGCTCTTGCAATTGTAAGTAACCGTATGGATCAGATTCCTTCGAAAGATTCGATGCCAGGTTCGCTATACTCAGACCTAGCTAAAATTTACGAAAAAGCGGTAGAGTTACCTAATGGTGGCTCAATCACCATTATTGCTGTAACTACGCTTAATAATGGCGATATCACACACGCTATTCCAGATAATACGGGTTACATTACCGAGGGGCAGCTTTTCCTACGTAAGGATAGTGATACAGGAAAGGTAGTGGTCGATCCGTTCCGTAGTCTTTCACGACTAAAGCAATTGGTAATAGGAAAAAAGACACGAGAGGATCATCCGCAGGTGATGAATGCTGCTATCCGCCTCTATGCCGATGCTGCCAATGCTAAGACAAAGATGGAGAACGGTTTCGATTTAACAGATTATGATTCGCGTACTTTGAAATTTGCTCACGACTACTCTATCGAGCTACTTGCAATTGATGTAAATGTAGATGTTACACAGATGCTCGATACTGCTTGGTCTCTCTTCTCTCGTTACTTCACGCAGGCTGAGGTGGCAATCAAGAGCGAGCTAGTTGAGAAGTATTGGAAAAGTTAGGTAGTTCCGTTTTGGTATAAAAATAATCATATTAAGTATGGCAATTAAGTTTCAATACAATAAAACCTCCCTAGGTGAGATGGAGAAGCAGCTAAAAGTGCGAACCAAGGCTCTTCCCACTATCAAGAGTAAGGAGGCTGCTCTACGCCTTGAGGTAAAAAAGGCACGTAAAGAGGAGCAGCAACTAGCGGAAAGTATCCGCAACTCGCTTGATAGCTATGCCTATATGGAGTCACTATGGGGCGAGTTTAATGGTTCGCTTTTACAGGTCGAGGATGTGGTATTGGGGTTCGGAAAAATAGCAGGAGTTAAGCTGCCTCATATTCAAGACATTAAGTTTTCGGTTAAAGAGTATAATCTCTTCTGGACACCTATGTGGTTCGCCGATGGTATCGAGCTACTGAAAAAGTTAGCTGCCGAGGGGTTACGTCACGCTTTGATGCACTACGTAACAGATATCTTAGAGGGGGCACGTAAAAAGACCACTCAAAAAGTGAATCTATACGAAAAGGTACAAATACCAGGCTATCAAGAGGCTATCCTAAAGATTAAACGCTTTATGGAAGATCAAGAGAACCTATCTAAGGCATCACAAAAGATTGTAAAATCACGCCACGAGCAACAAGCAAGAGAGGAGGAGGAAGCAGTATGATAACACCAATGATAAAGTATCAATTTGTGCTCTTTCACAATGACGAGCAACTATTCCTTCAACGTATAAGCGATGTAGGAGTGGTGGATATTGCCGTTGGCGAGTACACTCCTGATAGCGACGAGCTATCTATGGTAAAAGATATCAATTCGCTACGTTCGGCTATTGATACCCTTACAAATTATGCTCTCACACGAGAAATAACGCCTAAAAATGGCTGTAACACTACCCCTAGCGATATGGTGCAGCAATTCCAAGCGTTATGGCAAAAGCGTGACGAGCTAGCGGCTAAAAATCAACGATTAGAGAAGGAGTTAGCAGTTGCCTCTCGTTGGGGTGCATTTGCTTTAGAGGATGTAGAGCGTCTTAAGGATGCAGGGGTTACAATGCGTTATTTCTCTGCTTCGGAGAAGGATTATAGCTCATCGCTAGAGAATGAATTCTATATATCGAAAGTTTATAGTGATGGTTCAACAGCATATTTCGTTGCTTTCGAGCAAGAGGGCGAGGAGCTAACTCTCCCATCCATCAATATCACCGAACATCGCCCTTTACAGAGGGATATGTTATCACTAGTTAATGATATTAAAGAGTGTGATAGCGATATATTAAATACCGAAACCGAGTTAGATAATCTAGCAGCTTATCTTATCGATATGCGCCAGGGGTTATCGGATATGACTTTCGAGCTACGAAGTAAACGAATCGAATCATCTAATCGTCGTGAGGCAGATAGTAAGCTAATCATTGTTGATGGTTGGGTACCTAATGATAGTATTGAGGCCGTTGAGAGTTGTGTAGCGCAGATGGATGGTGTTATATCACTAAGCGGAATGCCCGTTCCAGAGGATAACCCACCCATTAAGTTAAAGAATAGTAAGCTTGTGTCGCCTGTTGAGATGATTACAAGGCTCTTCTCGCTACCTAACTATCACGAGGTGGATATGACTCCGTTTTTTGCCCCATTCTTTATATTTTTTGTGGGTATTTGTTTGGGCGATGCACTTTATGGTTTAGTTCTATTTATAGGGGCATTGGTTGCTTGGTTTAAGGTTAAAAAGTCGCTCAAACCTACTTTTATGCTTGTGTTATGGTGTTCGTTTGCCGCTATGGTGATGGGTGCAGTAACAGGTATGTACGGAGGTATAACTGTTGAGCAGACGATGCTAATCAATTCCGATCAAATGTTCTACTTCGCTATTGGTGTGGGTGTTCTACAACTTCTATATGCTATGTTACTTAGGGCATACTTTGCAATGAAAAGGTTTGGATTTATGTATAGCCTATCGCATATTGGTTGGGTCATGACACTTGTTACATTGATTACAGCTAGTGTTATGCCGATGATTAGCGAGGGAGGATTCTCTATGGAGTCGCCACTATTTACCCCTCTTCTAATTGGCTCGTTAATATTAACAATATTCTTTCAAGACCCTAAGCAGAATCCGCTTAAAAATTTTGGCGCAGGAGTATGGTTTCTATACAATGCAGCTACGGGTATGCTAAGCGACACACTATCTTATGTTCGCCTGTTTGCCCTTGGTTTATCGGGAGGTATTATCGCAAGTGTGTTTAATATTCTTGCACTAGAGCTTAGTCCTGATATTCCTGTACTGAAAATTCTGGTAATGATAATAATATTGGCTATCGGACACGGGATTAACCTATTTATGAGTGCTATAAGTGCCTTTGTTCACCCTCTACGTTTAACGTTTGTAGAGTTCTATAAGAATGCTGGGTTCGAGGGCGGTGGTAGGGCATATTCGCCATTTACCCGTAACACAAATGTTGAGTAGTATTAAAAAATAATAATAAAAAATAGTAAGTTAAACAAAAAAATTAATTTTATGGAACCAATTTTAGTAGCCTATGTAGGCGTTGCAATTATGTTATTTCTAACAGGTATCGGAAGTGCCTATGGTGTAACAATAGCTGGTAATGCAGCTATCGGAGCGATGAAGAAGAATATCGGAGCTTTCGGAAACTATATGACTCTTAGTGCGATGCCTGGGTCGCAGGGTATCTACGGATTTCTTGGATTTTTCCTGTTCCGCCCTTACTTAGTAGATGAAATTTCTCTATTTCAGGCGGTAGCAATTTTAGGTGGAGGTATTACTCTAGGTGTAGTTGGTCTATTCAGTGCTATACGTCAAGGTCAAACTGCCGCTAACGGTATCGCTGCTATCGGTAATGGTCACCCTGTATTCGGAAACACGCTTATTCTATGTGCATTCCCTGAGCTTTACGCTATCCTAGGCGTAGCTGCTGTATTCTTAATCGGCGGCTCAATCGCATAACATTAGCAGGTGAATACCTTGGAGCACATCCAAAAAAAATATTTTCCCCCATTTCTGAGAATTACCTCAAAAATGGGGGAAATATTTTGTTTTGAACGCAGCCCAAAGTGTCCGCTTTTCCATAAGTGCGTTAGCATCGTATTTTGCAATAAGGTGCTATTATTGTCCAAAACACAGGTTACTACTTGCTTTTTTGATAATATACCCTACTGTCGTTTGTAATATACCAATCTTCTATCGATATTACTATTGTGCCTCCTATTATGGCGTATTTGGGTTTGTAACTAGAGGTGTACCCTTTAAACTTTTTTGCATATTTACCCTCTTTTTTATAGTGGGCAAGCTGCATATTTAATAGCCTACGAAGCTCGAATTTAATATCCTCGTTCTTATTCCATTCGAATACTGCATCTTCGCTATCAGCAAACTGCACGAACCCCCAAAACTCGGGACGGTGAATATCAACTATACCTGTTGGAGCCCATACCCAGTTCTCCTCGCTACCAAACCCCTCTTTACCCTTTAACTTTTTATATTGATTATCGGTTTTAGTTATCTGTAACCACTGCACGCGCGAGAAATTAAAACGCCACTGCTGCCCTACTTTTAACTCGCCGTTGATTATCGCCTTAATAGGGATTTTCATCTCTACACACCATTTACTATCGGTATCACTAGGGTTATTTATTGTTCCATATAACTTTACGGCTGTCTCTAACCCTATCATTGTGTAACCATCAATAAAAGTACCACCAAAACGATACGGTTTTGTTAGCATCAAATCCCACTCAGTCCCGTAGGCATTTATCTCAAACTCGTAGTAGTTATGTGTATCGCCATTAGGGTCAATAAATACCTCAAAATCGTTATCGAAATATATTCTCGAATCCCTTTTGGTTAATGTAGCCCATAAATGAGGCTCTTCAAGCTCGGCAGCTATATATATATTCTCATCGTCCCATAACATCTTCATACGAGTTGAGTAGATAGGCTGTTTAGGATGCTCTTTGCCTCGGATATCAATAAACTGGTCACTCCAGCTTGCCTTATTCCACTCGCTAGGGTTAATCTCGCCGTCTATGGTTATAGTGTGACTAATCTTCTGGCACATATAGCGAGGAGGATCGAGCTTATACCCACTATCGGGGTGATTTTGCGCCTGCACATTAACCCACGCTAAAGTTATAGCAAATAATAGTAATATTCTCATAACTATTTTTTACGTTTGTTTTGTTTAATAAATCGCTTTAGCTCTTTTTTCTCGGCATCTGTTAGGTTATCGAACTGAAAAAACGAAACCCCTTTAGCTCCATTATCAATTGCTGTTTGCATAGCATCAAATATTGTGAACCCTCGCTGCTGCTTATAACCTGGCACATAGAGCCCAAAATATAACTCAGTATCTGGCTGCATATCACGTCTACAATCCTTTATACAGCTAGCTATCCACTCTAAATCACCATTATAAAAACTATCATATATCATAGGAAATGCCCTATCTAAATGCCACTTACCCCAATCTTGATATACCATCGCTCGTGACATCTCGGGAGTAGGAAATGGCGAAGCACTTATCTCGATATTATTCTTTTTTGCTACATCAACCAACTTAGCAACCACCTCATTTACCTTATCCATTCGGTATTGATGCCACAGCTTATCGCCATTAATATCCTCCTGCTCACGTGGGTCATATCCATGTTTTTTCTTAAAGTCATCTAACATATATGGGTGATAGCCATAATCCCACTCGGGGTATACCTTATCTTGAATCACATCATAATTTTTCCATAGCGTAAGAGGTAAGATTGCATCAACATATCGACAATAGTCAAGACTTATACCCTTTAACCCTTTAATAGCGGCATATCTGCTCACCTGCTCAACAATAGCATCTTGAACCTCAGGAATAGCAGGATTCAAAAATTTATAGTAATCAACATAAGCACGTTTATCTTTTATCGACTCGCCATGTTGGTTATAATCAAGCCACTCAGGGTGCTCTTTTGCAATCGAGCCATTATTCATTATCCAAAGCCAAGCATAAATCTCTACCCCTGCCTTTTCGGCAATAGGGATAAGCTCCTCAAGACGCTCAACCGAGACACCGAGAATTACACCCGTCACCCCAACACTCTTCAGCTCTTTAAAGTACTCTTTCCAATCTCTACCCTCTTTATTTCCGCTCCAGGTCCAAAAAGTAGGCTGTGCCTGTGCTGTTCCGAATATTGCGAGTGCAACAATCAACATTAATAGTTTTAAGTTTTTCATATTATGTAGTGTGTTTTATTATTTGTCTTTTTTACGCCCAAAATTAACCCCTATATTAACGCTGAACCACTGATTACTTAACTTATACGCCTCAGCGGCATCGCTAATAAGCGAACCTTTTGCTAGATTGCCCATTCCAATATTATAGTTCACCCCTATATACACTTTCTTAATTGTGCAACCAATCCCTAGAATTAAACCAGCTGTAAAATCATTAAATTTCAAAGAGTTACTATTATCAGCAAAAGCATCAACGGTGTAATTTCCTGAGGCTGGGTCGTTATATTTCACACTTCCGCCTATACCTTTCGACAGATAGAAACCGTAGTTCGCATTATACGAATTTCCCTTCCCCATCGACTCTCTGATTCCAAAAATAAACGGAATGGTTAAGTAATCGAGTGTAAAATCGAGTACATCATCCTTCCCCCCAAGCCTATTATAGAATAAGCCCGGCTCGAAATAGCAAAAATTATATTTATCAAGTGGTATACTATACACCAAACCAAAGTTAGCCCCCACTTTACCATTTGTCGAGTAAACTGATCTATCACCACTAGGGCCACTACTCTCCATAACACTTGAAATGTTTATACCTGTTCGTATGCCTAATCGGTAGTTGTCGTCGCTAATAAGTGCATTAGCATCAATATCAAGGTTAATCTCTTCTTGACTTAGCCTCGTCACCCTAAGCTCCACCCCACTCTTTTCTAACAAATAATGGCGAGTCGAGCCTGTTAAGTTGGCACTTATTGTAATAACAGCCCTATCTAAATGGTAATGAGCTCTTACTATTCGTACAAATTTACTGTCTTCAGCAAAAATATCTTTTAGAAGTTGATTTCGGTATTTATTCTTAAAAATAAGCGACTCCATATCCTCTGCCTCGGTAGTTACAGCGTACCTATGCAGACCGTCTGTTTGAATTTTCTCGTTAAACTTATCATAATCCTCTTTTACTTTTGGATTATACTCAAAAACAATCTCTCTGAAGGTTGGATCAACAAGTATAGCAGTTAATAGATCAAATCTTCTACTAAGTGTTTGTAAATCGCGAGTTTCATTATACGCATCGATAAAAGTTGAATGATTAATATACATCACTTTTTTATTCATGCTGTAATAATGTGTAGGCATAATCACCACTTGCGAATAGGCCGATTCTGTAATCATTGCAGCTAAAAGGATTCCAACAAAAGTAAATAATCTCTTCATATTATAATATTTTTAAAGTATTCC